>JAPHQX010000107.1 GCA_026196035.1 Gammaproteobacteria bacterium | reverse complement strand
GATGTGGCCGAGCAGGCCAGAGCGGCACTCGACAGAATGCTTGAAGTTTCACCCTAAAGTAAAAATCCTGTATAAAGGTGTGGTAGTCGAGTCCTTTATACTATTAAAAATAGAAAACACTTTTTTACTTTTACTATGAAAGAAGCAGTCATACTGGTACATGGTATATGGATGAATGGTGCTGAAATGTGGCGCCTGCGTCAGTTTATCAAGGCGGCCGGATATGAGTGTTATCGGTTTAAATATCCCAGTCTTAAAAAATCCCCGGAAGAAAACGCCAGCCAGCTGAATGATTTTGTTCAATCCATAGATGCGCCTGTGAAACACTTTGTCTGTCATTCATTAGGTGGCCTGGTATTACTCCATCTGTTTGATAAATATCCCTTTCAGAAACCCGGTCGTATCGTGTTCCTGGGTTCTCCGGTTAATGGTAGTGCGGTAGCTTACCGGTTGAATAGCACGCGCCTGACCCGCTGGATGCTGGGTAAGAGTATTGAGCATGGATTGCTGGGTGATCGACCGGTCTGGCTAAGATCCCGTGACCTGGGCGTGATTGCGGGAACGCTACCTGTTGGTATCGGGCTGCTGGTGGGTGGTCTGGATGCCCCTCATGATGGCACTGTGTCAGTTGAAGAAACCTACCTGGGTGGGGCGACAGATTCAATCACCCATCCGGCCAGCCATTTGGGATTACTCTATTCAAAGGACGTGGCGACTCAGGTGGTGACTTTTTTACGTGCGGGTAAATTTGGTGATGAAGTGACTAATTTGTTATTCGATGCGACGGGCTGATCCATCGTAAGATAAAAACTTTTATTAGTCTGTGGCGGTGAAGAGGTCTATATTAAATAGCTGAAAACCAGAAAAGGGTATAAAAATGAAAAAACCACTGTTTGCTGTGAAATCTCAACCATTAACTGTTTTTCTATTATCAATGGTACTGACCGGTTATATGGCGTCAGTTAATGCATGGACGGATGATGTTAAATCCCTGGATAATGCTAATTCCCTGTGCAAACTGGAACCCGCTGCGCAATGTACCCAGGCCGTACGCATTGGTCTGGATGCGCCGGGTCTTGATATGCATGATGCAACTATGGCGACCATGCGTCTTGATGGCGCTAATTTACAGGGTGCCAATTTACAACGGGCCATACTTCAGCTGGCTAATTTAAAAGGCGCTAATCTAATGATGGCTAACCTGGAAGGGGCGCATATGCATGCTACCAATCTACAGGATGCCAATCTGATGCTGGCTAATTTACAAAAGGTTAATCTTCTGGATGCAAATTTAACCGGTGCTAATTTACGTGGCGCTAATCTGACGGGTGCGATATTGATTAAAGCCAGATTTGATAATGCCACCTGGACCGATGGCCGTATATGTGCGAAACAATCCATTGGCGAGTGTTTATAGATAGCCAGTTTTGCAGGATGATATAAAAGCCTTGATACAGTCTGGCTGTATCGAGGCTTTTTTATGTCTTTATGAATTAGTATGTTCGCTATAACTGTTACGGCCAGAATGCTAAACTGTGCGACAGAATTAGCCATGAGGTCATTATGAGCGGGTACAGTCAATGTCGCAGAATGTTTAAGATAGCGGATGTTATGGTGCAACTGAATGCTGGATAGTCGAAATACAGTGATTCGTATTTTAGGTATTGATCCAGGTTCTCGACAGACAGGTTATGGAATTATTGATTCTGATGGCTCAAAAAGTATTCATGTTGCCAGTGGCTGTATTTATGTCAAAGGTGATAATTTGCCAGAGAGGCTGGGAAATATATTCAGTCGAGTGAGTGAAATTATCACTGAATGGCAACCAGTTGAAATGTCCATCGAACAGGTGTTTGTTAACAAGAATGTTGATTCTGCTTTGAAGCTGGGGCAGGCACGAGGCGCTGCTATTTGTGCGGGTGTACAGTTGAATTTGCCGGTTAACGAATATACACCCAAGGCAGTAAAAAGTGCTGTTGTAGGCACAGGTAACGCAACCAAGGAACAGGTGCAGCACATGATGGCTATGTTATTAAGTTTAAATAAAGATTTACAGGCAGATGAAGCGGATGGACTGGCTATTGCATTATGTCATGCACATAATCGAAAGTTAGCTGGCAAGATTCCATTGTCTGCGCGTAGACGTTCAAAGGGGCGCTGGTTATGATTGGCCGATTACGTGGAAAAATAATAAATAAACAGCCGCCACAATTACTGATTGATGTTCAGGGTGTAGGTTATGAAGTAGATGCACCGATGTCGACTTTTTATCAGTTACCCAACCTGGGTGAAGATGTTACTCTGCACACTCATCTGGTAGTGCGTGAAGATGCACATATGCTCTATGGTTTTGCTTCCGAAACCGAACGCTCTCTTTTCAGAAATTTAATTAAAATAAATGGCGTCGGTGCAAAACTGGCGTTAACGATTTTATCAGGTATGGATGCTAATGAATTTACCCGTTGTGTTCTGGATAATGATGCAGCAGCGCTGGTCAGAATGCCGGGCGTCGGCAAGAAAACAGCTGAACGTTTGATTATTGAATTACGTGATCGGTTGCAGGAAGATTCATCCCCGTCATCAGCACAGATGACGTCATCTAATATGCTAACGGCATCGGCGAGTAATCCGGTCAGTGATGCAGTGAGCGCATTAATTGCCCTGGGTTATAAACCGCAGGAAGCCAGTCGTATGGTTAGAGTACTGAGTACAGAAGGTCTGGAAGCAGAAGATATTATTCGTCAAAGTTTGCAGGCAGCGGTGAGTAAATAATGAGTAAGTCAGAATGAGTGAATCAGATCGCATCATAACCGCAACATCATCAGTAGATGATGAAGCCGTTGATCATGCCATTCGACCAAAATTTCTAAAAGATTATTCTGGTCAGCCTGCGGCATCGGAACAGCTGGATATTTTTATTCCCGCTGCTCGAGGTCGTAATGAAGCGCTGGATCATTTGCTGATTTTTGGGCCGCCGGGGCTGGGTAAAACCACGCTGGCGCATATTGTTGCCAATGAAATGAATGTTAACCTGCGCCAGACCTCAGGGCCGGTACTGGAGCGTCCTGGTGATCTTGCAGCATTATTAACCAATCTTGAGCCCCATGATGTTTTATTTGTCGATGAAATCCACCGTCTCAGCCCGGTAGTCGAAGAAGTGCTGTATCCGGCCATGGAAGATTACCAGCTGGATATAATGATTGGTGATGGCCCGGCCGCCAGATCAATTAAACTGGATCTACCACCTTTTACACTGGTCGGTGCTACTACCCGTGCAGGTTCATTGACATCACCCTTGCGTGATCGTTTTGGTATTGTGTTACGTCTTGAGTTTTATAATGCAAAAGACCTGACGGCGATTGTCAAACGTTCGGCCCACATTCTGGATGTCGAAATTGATGACACAGGTGCCCAGGAGATTGCCCGTCGTGCCAGAGGTACACCGCGTATAGCCAATCGATTACTACGTCGTGTACGTGATTATGCGCAGGTCAAGGCAGATGGGAAAATCAATGCAGAAGTATCCTCCCGGGCACTGGATATGTTGAATGTTGATTCTTTTGGTTTTGATCATATGGATCGCAAATTATTGTTAACCATTATAGAGAAATTTGAAGGTGGGCCGGTGGGTGTAGAAAATCTGGCCGCAGCCATAGGTGAAGAGCGAGATACAATAGAAGATGTCATCGAGCCTTATCTGATTCAGCAGGGGTTTATGATGCGCACTCCGAGAGGGCGTGTAGCAACCGCTAATGCCTACCGGCATTTTAGTTTGATCCCCCCAGCACGCAGTCAGGTAGACGATTTGTCTGCTGACCTGTTTAATGATGGTGAATAAAAAACTGCTATTGATGTACAGAGTATTTTAAATACCGTCGTTAATGTATTTTTTAAATAAGCATTAAGATGATAAATAAACACTTTGTCACAGAAATTAAATTTGAAACAGTTACAATTTTCTAAAATTTTGCTTTGATGTGTTGAATAAAATAGTTAAACAAATGAACTTTATCTGGCCTGTACGCGTCTATTACGAAGATACCGATTCTGGTGGTGTTGTTTATTACGCTAATTATCTGAAGTTTATGGAGCGAGCGCGAACGGAATATCTGCGTCATCTGGGCTATGAGCAGGATACACTCATAAAAAATGAAAATATGGTATTTGCAGTTCGGGCAATTAATCTTGATTATCACAAACCGGCTCGTTTTAATGAACAGCTGGAAGTAAGTGCGCGTGTGATTGAATGCAAAAAAGCCAGCATGTTATTTGAACAGATGATTACTCGAAAAGAAGACGGTCAATTACTTTGCAGTGGAAAAGTTCGTATCGCCAGTTTAAAAGCTGATTCCTTTAAACCCTGTCCATTACCAAAAACCATTCGGGAGATTGTCAGTGTCGACTGATTTATCACTTATTACCTTAATTGCGGAAGCCAGTTTACTGGTAAAGCTGGTCATGTTGCTTCTATTATCTGCATCAGTCCTGTCGTGGTTTGTTATTGTTAGAAAATACAAATTATTGAAGCAGGCCACAGAGGCGGCACTTAAATTCGAAGATGAATTCTGGTCAGGTGCTGATCTTAGTGAACTCTATACCAGTCTGTATCGTCGACGCCTTGAGCGAGAAGGTATGGAAAAAGTTTTTGAAACCGGCTTTTCTGAATATGCGCGTTCGTATAAAAGCACAAAAGATCATGCTTTTTTAATGGCCAGTATACAGCGCAGTATGAAAGTCGCATTATCGAGAGAAGAAGATAAGCTGGAATCAAATTTATCATTGCTGGCCACTATTGGATCAACTAGCCCTTATATCGGTCTATTTGGAACAGTATGGGGTATTATGAATTCCTTTACCGCATTAGGTGCAGTACAAAATGCTAGTTTGACGATGGTTGCACCCGGTATCGCTGAAGCTTTGATTGCCACGGCGATGGGGCTGTTTGCGGCGATTCCAGCGGTTATTGGTTATAACCGTTTTGCAGATCTGGTTGAACGACTGGTGGGGAGGTATGAGAATTTTGCTGAAGAATTTGCAACCATATTGCAACGACAGTCATTGAAGCATATTGATTCAGGATCGGTAAACCCGGAAGAAAAATCAACATCTAAAGCTGAAGGCGAGAGCAAATAAAAGTGGCATCAGGTAAAAAACGTCGTCCGATGTCTGAAATTAATGTTGTACCCTACATTGATGTTATGCTGGTTTTGTTAATTATTTTTATGATTACAGCACCATTAATACAGCAGGGTGTTGAAATTGATTTGCCACAGGCATCTGCAAATCCATTGCCACCGGATCAGGATGAGCCTGTTGTGGTGTCAGTCGATAAAAAAGGTGATTTCTACCTGGATATAGGTGACCAGCCTGACAAACCCATTGATGCTCAATTACTGGTGAATCGTGTGGCAGCGGTCAGGCAGTTAAAGCCTAATGTGCCGGTACTGGTGCGCGGTGATCGTAATGTGGGTTATGGCAGTATTATTGATGCCATGGTGTTGTTACAGAAAGCAGGCATAGAAAAAGTGGGTCTTATGACAGACCAGCCGGAGCAGTAATTATTATGGATTCCGGACTCTGGCGTGAGATAAAAGATCATCCCAAAGTTATGTGGCTGTCTATTGCGCTGCATGTGTTATTACTTGTTCTGCTAAGTGTTAGTCTTACGCATAATTCGCCCAAATTACCCAGCAAACCGACTGTAAATACGGTACAGGCCATTGTTGTTGATTCAGTTCGAGTGAATACTGAACTGGAAAAACTTAAGCAGATAGAGCTCGATAAACGAAAAAAAGAAGAATCACGGAAAAAGAAACTTGAGAAAGACATAAAAAAAGCACGTGATGCACGTAAAAAAGAAGAGCGGCGTTTAGCTGATCTTAAGAAAAAACAGATACAGCGTGACAAGGCTGAAAAAGAAAAGAAGAAAAAGTTAGCACTTGAAAAGAAACAAAAAGAACAGGAACTGGCTGATTTAGAGAAAAAACGTAAGGCTGAGCAGGAGAAATTATCGGCTATCGAAAATAAACGTAAGCAGGAAGAAGATGCTGCGCAAAGAAAAGTAGAACAGGCCGAGTTGCAGCGACAGTTACTGGAAGAAGAGCGTCGTCAGATAAAACTTAATAGTCGATTAGAGAATCTGCGTGCTCAATATATTAAATCAATTGAACAGAAAGTTGCACGTAACTGGCTGCCTCCTGTTAAAATGCAGCCTGGCTGGAGTTGTGAAGTATCCGTCAAGCAGAATCCACTGGGTGAAGTGACACAAGTCAAAATGCTGAACTGCTCTGGTAGCGGTGCATTTAAGAACACTGTGGAACGTGCGGTAAGAAAGGCTTCTCCTTTGCCTGTGCCGCCAGATCCGCAGGTATTCGAAGCTAACATACAATTTACATTTCGACCTGATATATGAATTTAAAACTAGTTAAAACATGCCTGTTATTTTGTTTATTTCTGGTGCAGCCAGTACACGCAGTATTGCAGATAGAAATTACCAAAGGCGCTGAAGGTGCATTACCCATAGCCGTTATTCCTTTTCAGCAAAAAGGTCTGGCTGTTTCTGCGCCGGCCGATGTGGCAGAAATTGTGGCTATTGATTTGCAGCGTAGTGGCAGATTTTCACCGATCGACAGAGAGAAATTAATTGATCAGCCACAGTCACTGGAAGATGTTAATTTCAAATTATGGAAAGTAGCCGGTATTGACCATGTTGTTATTGGCCAGATAAAAGTAATTACCCAGCAGCAATTTGAAGTGCAATTCAGATTGATTGATATTTTCAAGGGTGGCCAGGTGCTGGGTTATCGATTTATGGCAACGGACAAAACCTTAAGAAGTATCGCCCATCATATTAGTGATCTGATCTATGAACAGATTACCGGGCAGAAAGGCGCTTTCGATACAAAAATTGCTTATATTACAGCTGAAAGAAAAGTTGGTGCACAGCCATCATACAAGTTACAGATAGCTGATACGGATGGTTATAATCCACAAACCATTTTGACATCAACACAACCTGTTATGTCACCATCATGGTCACCGGATGGCACGCAAATCGCCTATGTATCATTTGAGAATTCCAGAGCAGAAATTTATATTCAACATCTGGCAACCCAGAAAAGAGATAAAGTTTCTGCCTATGAAGGGATTAATGGGGCACCGGTCTGGTCACCTGATGGTCGTTATCTGGCATTAACTTTATCGAAAGATGGAAATCCGGATATTTATGTACTGGACTTACGTTCAAAGAAGCTTACAGCCATTACACGTCACTGGGGAATTGATACAGAGCCATCATGGATGCCGGATAGCCGGGAATTAATATTTACGTCCAGTCGTACAGGTAAGCCACAACTTTATCGTGCTTCGATTAAGGGTGGTAAAAAACAACGTATCACATTTGAAGGCAACTACAATGCGAATGCTGAAGTATCACCTGATGGTCGTACTATTGCTTATGTCTCAGGTGAAGGAAATGTGTTCAAAATCGCTGTTCTGGATATAGAAACTGGGTATATTCAGATATTGACTGATGGTGTGCTTGATGAGTCCCCCAGTTTTGCACCCAACGGAAGTATTATTTTATATGCGGCACAGGCAAATGGGCGTGGTGTGCTTGCTGCGGTATCAACTGATGGTCGTTTTAAACAACGTCTGGTGTTGTCGGAAGGGGATGTTAGAGAACCGACATGGGCACCATTTAAACAATAAAAGAGGATTCAACTATGAAATTAAAAATATTTTCAGTATTACTGGCAGCGGTTTTTCTTGTGGCATGTGATCCAGCACAGGTAAAAGATGATGATTCCGCTGCGGGTCAGACAGGCGATCAAACAACCACAGGTGGTGTTACCGGTGATGGCGCCTACTCAGGCCGATATATGGATAATGTTTCTTATGATCGTGCGGCTATCAACGATACGGGTAGTGTGCTGGCTGAACGGGTTATCTATTTTGATTTTGACAGTGATCAGATCTCACAGGACTATCAGGATCTGTTAAGTCATCATGGTAAGTATCTGGCAGCTAATTCTGATGTTAGCGTACGTCTGGAAGGTCATGCTGATGAGCGTGGCACACGTGAATATAATGTTGCTCTGGGAAATCGTCGTGCACAAGCAGTGCGTCGTTTGATATTATTGCAGGGTGCGGCGGCTTCACAGGTTTCTGTCATCAGTTATGGTGAAGAAAAACCGGTTGCACTGAGTCATGATGAAGAAGCCTGGCGTTTAAATAGACGTGCTGAGCTGATTTACCAAACTAACTAATATCTGAGGGATGCATATGCATAAATTGACACCGGTAAGTATTTCTCTGCTTGCCTTGCTCATCATTTCAACTGGTCCCGCACTAGCAGAATCTGTAGATGCACGACTGGATAGAATAGAAAAACTGATGGGTAATCAGGTGCTCATGGAGCAAATGCAGCAAATGGATCTGATTCGGCAGGAACTTTCCGAGCTACGTGAGCTGGTAGAAGGTCAGGAACACCAGCTTACCCTGATTAAACAGAGACAACGCAATCTTTATCAGGATATGGATCGTCGATTACAGGATCTGGAGGCAGGTTCATCTAGATCCACCTCACTGAATGGTGGTGCATCTTCATTCACAGGTTCGAATGTGCCACCACCTGTTTCAGCAGCTGATATGAATGCCGCCACACTGGCACCTGCACCTGTAACAGTGGCTGATAATGAATCAGATACCGATGGAAAAGCCGCATATAGTCAGGCTTTTAATGTATTGAAAGAGGGCGATTATGCAAAGGCAATCAGTGAATTTAAAGCCTTTATGCAGACTTACCCAGAGAGTCGTTATGTTGTTAATGCACAGTACTGGTTAGGTGAGGCTTATTATGCATCACGTGATTACAAGTCAGCCCTCGATGTGTTTCAGGGTATTGTAAATACGACGCCAAACAGCTCAAAAGCACTGGATGCTGCTCTTAAGATTGGTTATACCTATTATGCCATGCAGGACTGGGTTGCCGCTCGTCAGGCACTGGAAGGGTTGATTGCTAAACATCCTGAAGCTAAACGAAGCATTGAAAAGGCTAATAAAAGACTTGAACGTATGAAGCGAGAAGGTCATTAGTCAAAGTCCCGTTTGCAGCAGCATAATTGCGTAGTCGTCGGAGAACCTTGTTATGTCTTCTGAACAGTCACGACTACGCATTACAGAAATCTTTTTTTCATTACAGGGAGAGTCATCCCTTGTTGGTTATCCTACTGTTTTTATACGTCTAACCGGCTGCCCTTTGCGTTGTGGTTATTGTGATACGGCTTATGCCTTCACCGGTGGTGAGTGGTATTCACTGGATGCTATTCTGCAGCAGCTAAAACAGTATAAAACACCCTATATCTGTGTAACCGGAGGTGAACCTCTGGCGCAGAAGGCATGTGCAGAGCTGTTGACCTTGCTGTGTGATGAGGATTATAAAGTTTCTCTGGAAACCAGTGGCGCTGTAGATATTTCCCGGCTTGATTCCCGTGTGAAATGCATCATGGATATCAAAACACCAGCCTCAGGTGAAGAATCACGCAATCGATATGAGAATATTGAGTGTTTGAAATTAGAAGATGAAGTTAAATTCGTGATTTGTGATCGTAATGATTATGACTGGTCAAAATCCATGTGTGAGAAATATGATCTGAGCACTAAATGCAGTGTTCTGTTTTCACCTGTTCAGGGTGATATGTCTGCAACAGATCTCGCAGACTGGATTCTTCAGGATCAATTAAATGTCAGGTTCCAGATACAGTTACATAAGTATCTCTGGAGCAATCAGCCTGGAAAATAAATGTTTCTATGAATGCAGAACAGAAAAAAGCAGTGGTTCTTTTATCAGGCGGCCTTGATTCGGCGACCGCTTTAGCCTGTGCCAGAAGTGACGGTTTTCTGTGTTATGCCCTGAGTTTTGATTATGGGCAAAGACACAGGACCGAGCTGGATGCCGCACAAAGAGTGGCGGAGACACTGGGTGTTGAGCAGCACAGAACCCTGAGCCTTGATCTTGGTGTGCTGGGAGGGTCAGCATTAACGGATATGTCGATTGCTGTGCCTGAAGAGGCCTCTGAAGGTATACCGGTCACTTATGTGCCTGCCAGAAATACTATATTTTTATCATTTGCACTGGCCTGGGCTGAGATTTTACAGGCCGATGATATCTACATTGGCGTTAACGCGGTTGATTATTCGGGTTACCCCGATTGTCGGCCTGAATATATCAAAGCTTATGAAACGATGGCCAATCTCGCCACAAAAGCGGGTGTTGAGGGCCATAAAATGCAGATACACACACCACTTATTGATATGTCGAAGGCCGATATTATCAGGCTGGGTACAGAGAAAGGGGTGAATTATTCACAGACGGTTTCCTGTTATGCAGCTGATCTGCAGGGCAGGGCCTGTGGGGTCTGTGATTCCTGTCGTCTGAGGGCTAAAGGCTTTGAAGAGGCGGGTGTTGAGGATCCAACCCATTACCAGAAATTGAGCTAAAAAAGCTAGAAAGTACTCATTCTATCTGACTTGTTTTTCTTGAAATTTCAGGTAGTATACGCGCCTTCTTGTGTTAGCAAGCGTAGTGATCAACCGTTTTCACTAGCCAGTTGAGTCCTTTGAGGCCAATTGATCTGCATTTTGTTTTTCTATGCAAAACGGGCCGTTAGCTCAGTTGGTAGAGCACCGGACTTTTAATCCGATGGTCCCGCGTTCGAGTCGCGGACGGCCCACCATATACCATAAAAAAGCCCGGCTCATATGAGCCGGGCTTTTTTGTTTTCTACTGGTGTGTAAATGTTATTTACGGATACCAGGGCCGTTCATCTCCAGACCATTACTCATATAAGTATGGAAGTATTCCAGTGCACGGTATTCTTCACTTTGAGCCTTGAAGGGTTTGGCGCGTACCTGCTTATTACAGCCGCCATAACGGCGATGCAGGGTACCCATGCCATCACCGCTTCCAGTCCATTTATTACGATAGACAGGGAAGTGAGTGGTGTGACCCAGAGCAGGGCTTAGTACATCAGCACGAATCCGGTTACCGGCATTATAATAATGACAGTCGGCACATGACATATTTAGCTGGCCACGTTTGGCATAAAAATGCTGTTTGCCACGGTTATACCATTTCATTGACTCTTCGCTAGGGTCAATTTTTACATTAACGGTTTTACCGCGAGCCTGGAAGGCCAGGTATGCGCCAATATGAGTGATAGCACCGGTTTTATACTTCAGTGGTTTCTCACCATTAGCATCACGGCATTCATTAAGAGCCATTTCAAGGGTAACAACTTCCTTACGTTTCTTGTCGAAGTAAGGGTAGTTGGTTTTTATGCTGTCAACTGAGCTCGAGAAGCAGCTGGCATAGGTTTTACCATTCTTGAATGGTGTGTTAAACAGCGTTTCACCCTTATCGACAATGATTTCATAAGGAGGAAATTCTTCTAAAGATTCCCATTGCTCACGAGAGCCCTTGTCAACAGAATATACGCCATTTTTGAAATCATTCATTGGCGTATCAGGGAAACGTTTTGCAAAATAGTCACGGAAATTATTCAGATCTTTTTCTGCAGGGTTTGATGCACAGCCGAGCATGAGCACAGCCAGTGTACATAGCGTTGTTATAGTAACGGCTATTTTTTTCATGGTTAAGTACCTTTTAATTTGTCTGCCAAGGGGTTATTTGATTTTTGATTCTATTGAATCACTTTTGCCTTTGTTATCGACCCAGCTTACTTTCAAACTATCACCGGCTTTGGCGCCCTTAAATTTGAATGATAAGTAAGGGTTTTTAGAGACAGAAATACCCCATTGTGCAGTTAGTACATTTTTACCATTGTGTTCACAGGTGACTTCCTGAATAAAATGTGCAGGAATCATCTTGTTTGTTTTCTTGTCTTTACGCAGTCCAGTTTCCATGACGTGGTTAATAAGAGTTTTAACTACCGTTACATCATCTTTAACTTTAGCGCGTACTTTAATTGAATTTGCCATTTTTTGATCCTCGATACCTTATTGATTAACCGCCGCAGCCGCCAATGGTTACTTTAACTTCTTTCTTGCTGGAGTAGAGTTTTCCACCTGCTTTAACAACAGCCACTACATCAGAGGTTTTACCCATTTTTACACGGGTTGAGATATAGCCTTCTGTGTTACTGCTCAGGTTAAAGTTGGCTGCAAGAGGAGTTGCATTATTAGGTATCAGGATGCTGATTGACTCAGTACCTGGGATTTTACTGGTGACAGTAATGGGTACAACAGCACCATTTTCAGCAATATCAGGTGCTTTCAGGTTAATGTCAGCACTTTCAGTGAGTGATGAATTGCCCATAGCTGCATTTAGTGCTGCATTGACTTCTTTGGCTTCAAAAGCATTTTTGGGCCATGCGGCTAAAACAGCACGCGGGGTTAATAAACCAGCACCGACGGCTACACTGACTACACCAGCAGTGGCGGAGGTTTTTAGAAATGATCTACGATTTGTATTCATTGATTAATACCTTAAATTCTTTATAGAGCGTGGATAAATTCAACAACCTTATCAATTTCACTTGCGGACAGTATTTCATGGGGTCCGAAAGGAGGCATCATAGTATGCGGGTTGTTTTTTTGTGGGTTCGAAATTTGGGCTTTTAATACCTCTTTATCAGGAAAGCGAGCCTTCATTGCTATCAGTGGTGGGCCGATATTGCCAGGTAAGCTGCCGCCTTCAATTTGGTGACATGCAAGGCAATTGCCTTTTTTTCGGTCAAAGGCAATCTTTTTACCTTCGTCAATCGTAGATGAGCCAGCCTGACTCATAGATGGGATTGAGAGGGAAAGACTACCTAGCACGACAGCGATCGCTGTTGATACTGTGATTGCGGTATGCCGCATAATGCACACTCCTCATTTTTTATTGCGTGGATAGTTAATGTACTAATTCTTAAACTAGATAGTGCCCAAATACTGATTTCCAATTATTTATTTCTTTTATATTAATGCCGCAAAGTATTTTTGGCACAATGTTCCATTGGACTGGATACACAAATCTATTGTTAAAAAATAAGATTTAGTGCCATATAGCATACCCATTGTGGATAACATGGCAAGTAAAAAATGTGTCAATTTAACAGTGTTAATGAATGCTAATATTAGTTTTCGCTAATTAGAAAAGCCCTGTTCTTTGCTCAGTTTGTTTAGAAGTGCTTCTTTTCTGGAAATCAGGCGTTGCTGGGTGCTCGGGTTCAGGTTTGTCTGCTTAAGCGCGTAATCAATCTGTTGCGCAGCCAGTTGCAGGTAGCCTTCAAGTTCATACTGGTGACTGGTGGCTTCCAGTGCTGCGGTGACCTGTTTATTTGCGTAATAATTCTGAGCCAGAATCTGAAAAACCAGGGGATGCTGCTTTCTTTTTAGTTGTTGTTTTAAAATTTCGATGGCTTTTTCCTGCTGCCTGAGTCGATTTAAAATCAGAGCATATTCAATAGTGACAGGTAAATAGTTTGGATATAACAGGGCGAGCTTTTGCAGGACAGCATGTGATTTCTCAGGCTGGTTATTTATATCATAAGCCTTTGCCAGATCCAGTCGAAACCATGGGTGGTCATGTTGCTGGATAAGCTGATTTAAAATGCTGATGGCTTTTTGACTATTGCCCTGCCTGGTCAGTGCTATGGCATGAGTGTATTGACGGGTAATATTATTTTTTTCGCTATCCAGTTTTTCAATATGATTAACGAGCTCATTTAATGATGTGCTCGTCATCACTATGATTCGAGCTCTGCTAAGCTGAAAGTCCAGGCTGTCATCAGGTAGTTTTTTATCACTCGCCAGGATACGATTTTGTGCTTCTGCAACCCGGGTAGAATTTAAAGGATGAGTTCGAAGGTATTCCATTTGTGCCAGAACATTATTTGAATCCGCTTTTTTTAATAGTTTGCCAAAAAAATCAGACATGCCAGCAGGGTTAATATTGGCTTTTCTAAGCAGATGTATACCAATGCGATCAGCTTCATGTTCATTGTGTCGGGTGAAATTGATCTGAGATTGCATCATGGCTGCAGAACTACCATATAAGACAGCAGCGCCGGCCTGTGGATTTTGAGTGCTGAGTAAGATGCCTGCCAGTATGGTGGCAAACATGGCTGCCGGAGAAACAGATGATTCCGTCATGGCTCTTGCCAGGTGACGCTGAGTAACATGTGAAATTTCATGTGCTAATACACCGGCCAGCTGACTTTCATTTTCGGCGTTCAGAATTAAACCTGTGTGTATGCCGATATAGGCATCAGGACCGGCAAAAGCATTAATGCTTGGAATATTTAATATAAAAAAATGGTATGTATTGTCCGGCTGGTCACTTTGAGAAACCAGTTTTTGTCCCAGTGAATCAAGGTATTCATTAATCAGTAGATCTTCAACGAAAGGTACATTGGCTTTGAGTGCCTTATAGAAATTTTTTCCCATTAAATATTCCTGATAAGGGGAGATTTCTTTTTGTGTTGGATCGCCAAGATTAGGTAGTTCGGCATTAACGGGTGTTATGCATAATAGTGAGAGTACCAAATAATAGCTAAAGAGATTTTTCATTGTTCGTTTGAGTGATTTAATCAGCATCAGTTCGACATAATATTTGATTAAATTAAATAAATTTGTGAAGCCAATAAAAAAGGCCGCACCAGGTGCGGCCTTTTAAGTCAAAGTATTTAGCTAATATAAATTAGATAAACAGTGACTGAGTCGCATCGCTAGACTCTTCGAAGTAGGTAGCAGCACCTACATAGTCAACACCGTCAATGAATACATTTGGGTTGTAGCCAAATAATTCAACAGTCATCTGACATGCCAGGAATTTAACTTCTGCTTCCTGACAAAGATCACGTAGTTCTGCAATTGATGCAACACCACAGTTATTAATTGTTTTCTTCATCAAAGTTGTTGCAATGCTATCCATGAAAGGAATATTCCACATTACATTAGGGATTTTGGGTCCAAAGTCGATATTACGTAACCATTTTGGGCCCATAGGCATTTTCATAGGCATTGAAGGATTGCCTGTAGGTGTTACTTTTAAAGCGCTAGTATCTTTCAGTAATAGATTCAGTCCGTAGAAAGTGAAAAATATTGAACATTCCATACCCAGTGCGGCAGAAGTACTTGCCAGGATGAAGGGAGGGTATGCCCAGTCCAGCGTGCCTTTGGTAGCAATAATGGTCAGCTTGCGTTGATCACCACTCATTATACATTTCTCCTCTGTTTTAAAGGTCAGCCAAGGCTTTACGCTGATGCGGTCAGTTGCCGAACTGATGACCTAATATTTTAAATAACAAAAAGTTAGTCGGTTGTATTATTTTTCAAAGTAAACCTTACCTTTTAATGCAAATAAAAGGCAAGTCTTATGCAAAAAAAAATTCTGTTTAAGCCCCGAAAAAAAGCATTTTACTCCTATGTAATGATAATAAAAAGCCCTGATTTTATTTTATAACTTATTGATAAATAAACATAATTTTAGATATTGATAGCTTATGGTATGGATTTTTATGCCGCTAGAGATAAATTTACATGATGAGCGGCTAATATTTGCGTTTTGCAGCTTCTGGTTTTATTTGAATCCTGTATGTATAATTCGGAATATTATTAAATCCTAATTTACTAGAGGTGAATTGTGTATTCGATTAAGGAAGTGGATGTTCATACGTTGAAAGAGCTTATTGATCAGGGTAAGAATGTACGATTGATTGATGTGCGTAGTATTGCTGAAATGGCCGGCGGTATTATCCCGAATGCTGAAAAGTTACCATTGCACACATTGCCCGCACGTTTGAATGAAATTAATAATGATGATCACTGTGTTCTGTATTGCAGAAGTGGTGCAAGGTCAGCACAGGGCGTTGGTTTTATGGCTGCACAGGGTTTTGATAATGTATTTAACCTGCGTGGCGGTATTATGGCCTGGCAACAATCCGGTATGACATTGGTTGCCTAGTCTTAATTTCTTAAAAATTCTGTTTATAAAAAACCCGGTTACATTCTGACCGGGTTTTTTTATGGCTTAATTAGTGGTTTCTGATATAGATCATCTGTTTGTGTTATTAAGTTCATATATCTTATTCTGGGGTGGTTATTTATTTGCTTATCCAGTTAATTTGAACTACATAAAGAGCAATCGCTCATGCTTTCTGACCCTATGTTTTCATTACAAAATATATGTTTCCAGAACCTTAGCGGCACAGGGCAGGTAAAAAGTGCACGGAGCTTTAATATTATAACAATGCGTAAAAACGCAAAATCCATCTGAGGATAAAACTATGTCTAGAAGGTTTCAAAAATCACTAATTGCATTATCTGTATCGGGCTTACTGATATCGCCATTAGCCAATGCAACTAACGGTTATTTTGCACACGGTTACAGTACAAAAGAAAAAGGTTTAGCGGGAGCAGGTGTTGCGCATTCACAGGATGCCATGGCCGCAGCTAATAATCCTGCTGGCATGGTTAATGTGGGTAATCGCCTGGACGTAGGTGCTGCAATTTTTAATCCTAATCGTAGTTACACAGTTAGTGGTTCAGCAGCGCCACCAACAGGCACTTCATCTGCGGCGTGTTTTCCTGCGTGTGGATTTCATCTGGAGCTTGGCGAAGTTGAGAGTGAGGCGAATGTTTTTCTAATTCCACATGTTGCGTATAACACGATGCTGGATAGTGAGAGTTCTGCTGGTATCAGCATTTATGGTAATGGTGGTATGAATACCCGTTATAAAGGTGGTTCGGCTTCATTCGCACCAACTGCTGGTGGTTTTGTCAATATGCCAGGAACATTTGCGGATGGAACAACGGGAGTTGATTTAGCTCAGTTGTTTTTTAATTTTTCATATGCAAAAAAACTAGATGCAGATAGTTCTGTGGGTGCAAGTCTGGTATTTGCCTACCAGCAATTTAAGGCAGATGGTTTAAGCCGATTTGGTGATTTCGGAATGTCTAATGACACAACAAAACTGGATAGTAATGGTCATGATACTTCAACAGGCTTTGGCGCAAAACTAGGCTGGCAGGGCAAGGTGGCACCAGGGGTTACTTTAGGTGCGTCATACCAGACTAAAATTGCAATGAGTGAGTTTGATGATTATGCCGGTTTATTTGCAGAGCAGGGTGATTTTGATATTCCAGCTTCATTAACATTAGGCGCTGCCTGGGATATTGATGACAAGAGAACCTTAGTCGTTGATGTTCAGACTATTTATTATAGTGATGTTGGTTCTATTGCAAATTCTGTTGTGGGTATTACTTCTCAAACTTCAGGCTGTTTACAGAGCTTTGGTGATACTACCTATTGTTTGGGTGGTTCTAATGGTGCTGGTTTTGGCTGGGATGACATGACAGTTGTCAAACTGGGTTATGAGTGGGATCAAAACGATATGACCTGGCGTGTGGGCTTGAGTAATGGTAGTCAACCAATCCCGGATGGTGAAGTTATGTTTAATATCCTGGCGCCAGCTGTAATGGAAACCCATTTAACATTTGGTTTTACTATGGCAATGGGATCAGATGCTGAATTTAGTTTTGCGGGTATGTATGCACCCTCATCTGATGTAACTGGGCCTAATCCGATGAATCCAAATCAGACAATTAAGATTGAAATGGATCAGTTAGAAGTTCAGGGTACTTACACCATGAATTTTTAATTCAGGTTCATTCTAGTCAATCAAAAAAGGCCATGCATTGCATGGCCTTTTTTATTGTTCATTGTTTCTTTATTAGAGTTCATTAATATTAGATATGTATAAATTAGTATTGTTTTTTATAAAAAAAATCCTTTCGAGGAAAATATAAATAAAAAATTCCGTTGACAATAATTTTGCCCGGAGGTAGTTTCTTATTCCGCTAAAAAATAATTAGTATTAATTAGCTAGACGTGGCTTTCTAAAAAATTAAACAGGGGTTTAAAAGATCAAAATGAATACAAAAACATTATATTCTTATTTTCTTATGTTGGCAGTTGCACTGGGTGCATCAGTCGCGCAGGCAGCTGATAAATATCTGCCTTTCGTACTGGCTTCAGAGAGTGCTGGTGGTGTTGCAGATCAGCTGGATGCAACTAAAAATGCATTGACGGCTAACGGTTTTGAAATTGCGGGTGAATACTCACCTTTCAAAGGTGCCCATATTGTTGTGGTTACTAATGATGAGCTGAAAGCGGCTGCTAAAGGTGACCGTGGTGGCTATATTGCTGCACAGCGTGTTTCTTTAACTGAAATGGGTGGCAAAGTTCAGGTTTCTTATACTAATCCTTTCTACATGGCGAAAGCTTATCGTGTTGCTTCAGATCTGAAAGCAACATCAGCTGCGCTGAAAAAAGCACTGGGCCATAAAAAAGACTTCGGTCCAGAAGAAGGTCTGACAGTTAGTAAGCTGGGTAAATACCATTATACATTTGGTATGGAATACTTCGATGAGCCTCTGGAACTGGCAAGAGCGGGTAGTCGTGATCAGCTGGTGAATACTATCGAGAAAAACCTGGCAGCTAAAAAAGGCGGCGCTATGAAGGTTTATCGTATTGATATTCCTGGTACTACTCAGACTTTGATTGGTGTTGGTATGAAAGCGCCTAACGAAGGTAAGAAGTACATGGATGAAACTTTTATCATGAGTGAAATCGATTTCAAACCTACTCGTTCTACTGCACATCTGCCTTATGAGATTCTGGTAAATGGTAACGAGGCAGAAGCGCTGCATGCACGTTTCCGTATTGCGATTAACTTTCCTGATCTGAGCATGATGGGTGATAACAGCTTCATGAATATCATGTCGACTCCAGATGCGATTAAAGATCTTTTAACCGCTGTTGCGGGTGGTGAATCTTCAGGTGATGATTTCTAATTATTAGTTAGATATTGCTTGATAAAAGGCCCCGGCTAAAGCCGGGGTTTTTTTTGGCTAAATATTAGCGATTGAATGCAATATCCTTATGCCTTGTAATGCCTGAGTCAGTTATCTTAATGTATGATTTGTGGCTCTGCTACGGGGAATTACGGGTTTTTCTGGATAAAAAAATCTGAAATAAGCTGTGGCTTCAGGAGAAATGGATTCGGGGTGACCTGAGTTATTTTTTATTGTAAACTGCTTGGCTCGAAAAATCCTGCCTGGCTTTCAAAAGTGCATGATTTTTAAGGTATTTTAGACTCTATACAAGGTTTGGGGACATCAAGTTGGAATTAACCGGTGCTGAGATAATTGTTCAATCTCTGATTGAAGAAGGTATTGACCACGTTTTTGGTTATCCTGGTGGTGCTGTGCTGCATATTTATGATGCTTTTTACAAGCAGGATAAGATCAAGCATGTACTGGTTCGCCATGAACAGGCTGCAACCCATGCCGCAGATGGCTATGCGCGCAGTACAGGTAAACCGGGTGTGGTGCTGGTGACATCGGGTCCCGGTGCCACCAATGCAGTGACAGGTATAGCTACAGCCTATATGGACTCCATTCCTATGGTGGTACTAACGGGTCAGGTTCCAAAGCCGCTGATTGGCAATGATGCTTTTCAGGAAGTGGATTCAGTCGGTATTACCCGTCCTGTGGTAAAACATAATTTCCTGGTGGAAGATGTTAAGGATCTGGCGTTAATATTGAAAAAGGCATTTTATGTGGCGACGACAGGTCGTCCGGGTCCTGTAGTGGTGGATATTCCCAAGGATATTACAGCCCATAAAACTGAATTTCATTACCCACGCGAAATCAAAATGCGCTCTTATCATCCCACTATTAAGGGGCACAGCGGTCAGGTGAAAAAGGCACTGGATATTATTCTTGATGCTAAAAAGCCGATGATTTATACCGGTGGCGGGGTCATTCTGAGTAATGCCTCTGAAGATCTGGTGGCATTTACCCAGACGCTGGGTGCGCCAGTGACCAATACATTGATGGGGCTGGGTGCTTATCCATCCAGTGACAGGCAGTTTGTCGGCATGCTGGGTATGCATGGTACCTATGAGGCGAATATGTCCATGCATAACTGTGACGTATTAATTGCTATCGGTGCCCGTTTTGATGACCGGGTAACCGGTAATCTGGAAAAATTCTGTCCCGACGCCACCATTGTACATGTTGATGTGGACCCGGCCTCGATATCAAAAAATGTAAGAGTCGATGTGCCGATTGTGGGTGATGTAAAACAGGTTCTAACTGAATTTAATCAGCAACTGACTAAAAATGAGCGTCGTCCTGATGCTGCAGCACTGGAAAGCTGGTGGCAACAGATTAACGAATGGCGTGCTCAGAACTGTCTGAAATATGATCATGACACCGGCACGATTAAGCCTCAGTTTGTTGTTGAACAATTACATGAAGTCACCAAAGGTGATGCCTTTGTGGCTTCTGATGTGGGTCAGCACCAGATGTTTGCGGCACAGTATTATGGTTTTGATAAACCGCGTCGCTGGATTAATTCCGGTGGTCTCGGCACCATGGGTTTTGGCCTGCCTGCCGCCATGGGCGTGCAGTTTGCTCATCCTGATGAAACCGTTGTCTGTATTACCGGTGAAGGCAGCATACAGATGTGTATCCAGGAACTGGCAACCTGTTTACAGTATGGTTTGCCATTAAAAATTATTAACCTGAATAATCGTTATCTTGGCATGGTGCGTCAGTGGCAGGAATTCTTCTATGAAAAACGTTATTCAATGTCATACATGGATTCTTTGCCGGATTTTGTCAAGCTCGCGGAAGCCTATGGTCATGTGGGTATTCAGGTGACTAAACCTGAAGATGTACGTCAGGCACTGGATGATGCAATGAACAAGTATAAAGACCGACTTGTTTTTATCGATTTTCTAACTGATCGTGAAGAAAATGTTTATCCTATGATTCCTGCCGGTGCGGGTCTTAATGAAATGATTTTGATATGAATAATACGAAACACATTATTTCTATTTTGCTGGAAAATGAATCAGGTGCACTATCACGAGTAGCCGGCCTGTTTTCCGCTCGCGCATATAATATTGAGTCGCTGACGGTTGCACCAACAGATGATGCAACCATGTCACGTATGACAGTGGTGACTTCGGGCACTGAGGAAATTGTTGAGCAGATCATGAAACAGCT
>JAPHQX010000085.1 GCA_026196035.1 Gammaproteobacteria bacterium | reverse complement strand
TGAGGAAGTTGACAAAGGTTTTGTTCGAGGGCTGGGTCAGAAACTGGGCCTGAATCGACTGGACGGTAATTTATGTGCTGATGATGACAGCATTACATCATTGCAGGTGGTGGAAACAGGTCGGCATAGTGGCTATATCCCCTATACCAGTCGGGGTTTGAGCTGGCATACCGATGGTTATTACAACCCATTAAATGAACAGATAAAAGCCATTGTGATGCATTGTGTCCGTCCAGCGGCCAGTGGCGGGGAGAATCTGTTGCTGGACCATGAAATTGCCTATATTCAGTTGCGTGATGAAAATCCTCAATATATCAATGCTTTAATGAATCCTGATGCTATGCTGATTCCGCCTAATATTGAGAATGGCGAGGAAATCCGAGGTGCCCAGTCCGGACCCGTATTCTCGATTGATGAAAGCACTGCCAGCCTGCATATGCGATATACTGCGCGTACCCGAAATATAGAATGGGCGAATAATTCTGTAACCAGAGAGGCTGTGGCCTTTATAAATGAATGTTTGACCCCAGATAACCCTTATGTTTTTACGCATAGGCTGAATGCCGGTGAAGGTATAATTTGCAACAATGTTTTGCATAATCGCACCGCTTTTGAAGATGATACCGACCATAAGCGACTCCTGTACAGAGCCAGATATTATGACCGTGTTGCGAATACATGATAAGTGGCTCTGCAGAGTCGATTGAATAAGTAAGTGGAAGATTAAGAATGCTCTATTTAAGTGAAGTTCTCATGCAGGAGCATGAGTTACAAAGTTTTCAGGATGTGAAGGAAGCATTGAAAGATCGGGCACGTAAAGGCGCCATGCTGTTTCAGATTGATGTCAAACCGCCTTTCCCGGATACACCCAATAACTGGGAAGTGGAGCTGGAGAATGCATTTACGTCGCCTTATAAATGATGTAAATAATTGAATTATAAGAGAATATAGATATATGAGCTTATTCTGGCAAGAAGATGATGATAAGTATGAATTTCAGCTTCCGGATACTATCGTTGATCTGTCATTCAAAATTGAGTGCAAGCAAATAGCACTGGACCATGCCCATGATTTATCAATGGCACTGGCATCGGCTTTACCCTGGTTGATGGATGAGGACGATACGGGTGTACATCTGATACACGGTGCTTCCAGTGGCAATGGCTGGGTGCGCCCTGAAGAAAAGGGTGAAGATGATTTTATTTACCTGTCACAACGACGTGCACGTATGCAATTACGTGTACCCAAAGAACGTATTGCCGATGCTCAGAAATTGAAGGGGCAGACGCTGGATGTGGGCGGTAACAGGGTATTAGTGGGTGAATCACAGATTAAACCGCTGACCACACTGGGTACGCTGTTTTCTCGTTATATCCAGGTTGAGCAAAATGAAACCGAAGATCAGTTTCTGGACAGAATTGTTAAGGAAATGCGTTCACATGATATTGCCGTCAAAAAAGTACTTTGTGGCATTGATCATGAATTCAGATTACCCGAGGGAAAAGTCAAAACCATCAGTGTCATGGTGGCTGATCTGGATCCAAAAGATGCCTTCACGCTGCAGCGTAAGGGCATAGGGAAAGGTCGTAAAATGGGCTTTGGTCTATTTATACCCCATAAGGGTATAAAGCCTGTAGGCGATATGTCAGAGAAAAGCCACTTTAGTGGTGCTGAGTAAGTTATTGAATATAAAGCGTTTACGGACTTAATGTGGTTTGTAAACTATCGCTTTTCTGATATTTGTCAGAGAAACAGCATATAACTAATGGGATAAGTGACATCCTGCTGCTTTTATGGGAAAGTATGCGCCCTGAATTTTTGATTAATAATTTACACAGAAATCTAGAGGCGACATCATGTCAGTTGAAAAAACAGCAGAAGGTTATCTGGTTGATGCAAACGACTGGAACGAAGAAATTGCGGCAGAAATCTTCAAAGAAGAAGGTATTGAGCCAACCCAGGAGCACTGGGATGTTGTTAAATATGTACGCGAAGAAACATTGGGCGGTAATGAGCCTAATGAGCGTGGCATTATGAAAGCCATGGGTAAAATCTGGGGTCGTAAGGTTTCTTCTAAAGAAATGTACGAAATGTTCCCTGGCATGCCTTCCAAGCAGGGCCTGAAGATAGGCGGTTGCCCAAAGAGTACTCGTAAAGGCGGCTACTAGGCCGTTTTTAAAATATTGCAGTCTATTCCCATTGGGGTAGAGGCAATGTAATTCAGTTTCGGCTATAATTCGCCCACTTTGGTCGAATGACCAGCCGGAATTAATAAAGATTTCATGAGGTGAAACCATGAGCGACAGAAATACACTGATTAAAGAACTGCTTGATATGCAGAAAAAGTTTATCGAAGACGAGCACAAAAACGGCTTCGATGCTAAAAACTATTTTACGCCTGAAGCAGGTCATGTGTTAGACGGCTATCGTCAGACATTTAATGATAAAGCGATGCAGTTGGTTGATGCGGCTCATGCTGATAAAGGTTCTAAGCGTTAAGATTTTTTCTTAAGCTGATAATCTGAAAAGGCCGCTCCAAGAGCGGCCTTTTTTATTGTTAAAAGAAAACTGATTTTCCGCAAATACACGCGAATAAACGCAAATAAAAGATTTGTTTGTGATTTACATGCGTAGCATGTAAATAAGAAAATTGCGTTTATTCGCGTGCATTCGCGGACTAAATCTTTTAAATCTCCGTCCACATACGCACCAGATTAATATAGGTGTGATCAATCTTCACCACTTCCTCATCATCCGGGTATTTCTTCTGTAACGACTCACGGGTTGTATGCAGGTTGAAAAGTAGTTCACGCTTGTCTGCATCACGGATCATGCTTTGTGCCCAGGTAACAGCTACCAGACGTGTGCCTTTAGTCACTTCTGCCACATGATGCAGACTGCCTGAAGGGTAGGTAATGGCATCACCGGCAGACAGTTTTACTTTCCTGTCACCAAACTGGGTACGAATAACCGTTTCACCACCTTCGTATTCATCCGGTTCACATAAAAACACGGTGGTTGATACATCGGTGCGATAACGTCCACCCATGGGTCCCATAACAGGATCATCAACGTGATCACCATAGGCCTTGCCCGGCGTGTAGCGAGCATAAAAGGGGGTAGCTACACGATGAGGAAAAACCGCTGCCTGGTAAGTGGGGTGATTATATAAAGCATTCATCACAATATTATTCAGCTGATTAATGCTTTGAGCATCTGCCGGTATTTCTTCATTGTTTTTGACTTTACGAGCCGTCAGGCCGGCACTTAATCGACCATCAACAAAACGTGAAGATTCGATCAGTTCGCGGACTGTTTTTAACTGTTGCTGATTAAGTACATTAGGTATCGGTAGCAGCATAGTTTCTCCCGGTGCTGTTCAGGGTCTTATTGCACAAGCATCTGATATAATACCCATTGTCTATGATTAAGGTGTTGTACTGCAATGATTTTAAATATAAATATTGATCAGGAATCTTTTCAGCTTGATGTGCCTGATGAGCTGATGACAGAGCTGCAGCCATTCATGAAGGACATGGATGATGATTTTAACAAAGGTGTGCAGATGGGACGTTTCTGGGTCGATGAACCAACAGATGAGCAGCGTTGTCAGATGGCCGCAAACAATATAGTAAATGCGATGCATGCAGAAAATAAACGTATGCTGTATTTAATGTCGGCTTATATCTTAAGTAAATTTTCAGGTATTAAAGAAGTGGTGGTTGATTCGAATTATGAAATGCAGGATATAGATATACGGTTGTAAGTTCTAAGTCATCAAGGGAGTCATTCTGTCATCCCGAACAAGGTTGAGGGATCTTGATTCTAAAAAGAAGAGAGTCCGCTAATGCACACAAATAAACGCAAATCATTTTTTATCAGGATATTTGTTTTTAGTTAGTGTTGAAGCGACATTATTATTGGCTTGTTTGAAAATTAAGTTATGCCTGATCTGTTTTCCATGAAGTCGCCGCTAATGATTCGTTTTCCTGATGGTGAAAAACACATCATGGCGGAATATTTTAAACATCCACAGGGGCTGTTATTTTTTGATGTGTTCTGGCATCAGTCGGATGATTCGGCGATTCATTTAGTCGCAGGTGAATATAAAGGTGAAGGGCCCTGGAAAATTGGTGACGCTGTCATTACTGTACTGGGATGTCATGGTAGTGACCCGGAGCTGGCATCACTTTTTTCTGAATGGCAAAGCTATTTACAAATGTCAGCTGAAAATTATCCTGCAGATGAGGTGATTAAAAAGATCGCTATTTCACGGGGCGTAGTAATTTAGTTATTTTAAATAAAAGAAATAAAAATAAAAAAGGCCTGCTTAGCAGGCCTTTTTATTTAGAAGTGGTAACCGATATTGATGCCAACGGTGGTGATACCTAAACCTATTTTTGCCCCAGTAGTGGGTGAAGACAGCGTTTCATCTTTGGCTTTAGATGCGTGAAAACCCAGCTCCCAGTATTTGCTTAAATGGTAATCGCCACCTAAGGCAAAGTGGGTTGTGGTGACTGCCGGTAAAATATAGTTGCTATCAGTATTGGCATTTTTGATCGGTGCATCTGACTGATTAAATCCGGCACGTAAATTGAATTTTTCAGTTACCGCATAATTAGCACCCACTGCAATAATGGTCTGATCATCCCAGCCTGCGGGCATATTTAAAGTCATACCATTGGGGCCTGAGATTTTCATTACGTTTAATGTGTCTGACCATTTGATTATTTTCACATCTAATGACAGAGTCAGTTGGGTAACAGGTTTATAGGCAACACCCAGTGAAATAAGTTCCGGGAAATCCAGCTCCAGTGAGTAGGTGCCTGCAGGGCAGACATTACCTGCGCAGCCTGTTAAAGGTAACTGTCCCGTCTGATCCTGAATATCGCCATGGGATAACTGGTATTCCATATCACTGAATTGTTGCTTGCTCTTATAGCTGGCACCCACAGTGATTCGATCATTAATATCATAGAGTAATCCCAGTGTGATACCGAAACCAAATGCCTGTGCATTACGGCTCAGATCCAGGTTCATCATATTAGTTTCAGCGATGCCATCCGCATTAGTATCGGCAATGAATGCCTGTCTTAATGAGACTGACTGGTAATCAATATTCAAAGAAACACCCAGACTTAATTTATTATCTGCATTCCACGCTAATGTGGGGGCCATTTGCCAGAATTGCAGGGAAGAATAGCCTTCAAAATACATGTCAGGTGATGGTGCAGGGGTGGCTGCTGCATATTGAGTTAAGGGGTAATCAGTACCCAGTCCGGAGGTTCCGTAGATGCCGCCACCAAAAAACACATTGCTACCATCATCAACAGGGGCTGACCAGCCCAGAGCAGGTACACCATATTGGGTGGCTTCACTGTCATTGCGCTCACCACCCATGGATGAAAAATCTACATGACGGTCTGGCATAAACATTTCCAGGCTAAAATCAGCGCGTTTACCAATGCGTGCCATACCTGCCGGGTTAGTGATGGCCGTCATGGCAGAACCCGGGTTAGCTGTTACTGCGCCAGCCAGGCCCTTCTGGTAACTGCCAATACCAATCAGCTGGTAACCATTGGTGGCGAATGATGTCTGTGTAAAACCAGTCATTAAGATGATGAGTGTTGATATTGATAAGTTATTGTTTTTCATGACATTAATACCGATTAAATGTTAAGCCGAATACCGGGTGGGGCAGGGTATTTATTGAGGTGTTGTCATTTGATGGGACGGTGCAAAGTATATAACAATATCTTAATAATCTAAATAATGAGTGTAGGCATTTATACTTTCTTAATCTTTTTTTTGATTTGTATCATGCCAGTGATTTATTGGGCGAATTTTATCTCTACTACTTGAGTCCTTTGCTGAAAGTAGTTATTGAGTAGTTAAATTGTCTTGGTCATTTTGTAATGCTGAATACAATCAAATAACAGATATGATTTTTCTTCGGTTTTGAAGCCTGTTTTTTTATAAAATTCGACTGCATTTTCTCTGGCATGTAACATGATCGTAGATACATTATGGTTACGTGCATATGTTTCCATGGCTTCTATAATGGATCGTCCTGTGCCATGACCTTCGGCGTCTTTATCTACGGCCATGTATCTAAGTTGAGCTGTTGTTTCGTTAATGAATTGTAAACGTGCAACTCCAATGGCTTTGTTTTTCTCTATGGCCATTAAATG
>JAPHQX010000142.1 GCA_026196035.1 Gammaproteobacteria bacterium | reverse complement strand
TGAAGACATCAGTGCCGACAATGAAAAACAGCCGCTTGAAAATTTTGCAACCAATCTTAATATGCGTGCATTGCAAAATAAAATTGATCCGCTTATCGGACGTGATCATGAAATAGAACGGACAATTCAAATTCTATGCCGTCGACGTAAAAATAATCCTTTACTGGTGGGTGAAGCCGGTGTGGGTAAAACAGCTATTGCTGAAGGTCTTGCAAAGAAAATAGTTGATGGTGAAGTGCCTTCAATTCTTGATGGTTGTACTATTTACTCTCTGGATCTGGGTGCGCTGGTTGCAGGTACTAAATATCGTGGTGATTTCGAAAAACGTCTGAAAGGTATACTCAGGCAGCTGCAGAAAGAGCCGGGGGCTATTTTATTCATTGATGAAATTCATACCATTATAGGTGCGGGTTCTGCTTCTGGTGGTGTTATGGATGCATCAAATTTAATAAAACCTATGCTTGCATCTGGTGAGTTGAAATGTATTGGTTCAACGACTTATCAGGAGTTCCGGGGTATCTTCGAAAAAGATCGAGCATTGACACGTCGCTTCCAGAAGGTTGATGTTAATGAACCGAGTGTTGCTGAAACCATTGATATTTTAAAAGGCTTGAAGTCACGTTTTGAAGATCACCATAATGTGAAATACAGTTTGAATGCATTGAAATCTGCAGCTGAACTGGCGGACAGATATATTATGGATCGTTTTTTACCTGACAAAGCGATTGATGTTATAGACGAAGCAGGCGCCAACAGACGCATGCATAGTAGCGAAGACAGTAAGCCGCGTAATATTAATGTGCATGATATTGAAAATATTGTTGCCAAGATTGCTCGTATTCCACCTAAAACCGTTTCCTCATCTGATGCAGATGTTCTGAAAAATCTTGATCGTAATCTTAAACTGGTGGTTTTTGGTCAGAATGAAGCCATTGATACAATGTCAGATGCCATCAAAATGTCACGTTCTGGACTGGCATCTCCCGATAAACCGGTCGGATCATTTTTGTTTGCGGGTCCAACGGGTGTAGGCAAAACTGAAGTCACAAAACAACTGGCTAAGGTTATGGGCATCGAACTTATAAGGCTGGACATGTCCGAGTACATGGAAAGACATACTGTTTCACGTCTGATTGGTGCGCCTCCTGGTTATGTTGGTTTCGATCAGGGTGGCCTGTTAACTGAATCAATTAATAAGAATCCACATGCAGTCCTGTTGCTGGATGAAATCGAAAAGGCACATCCTGATGTCTTTAACTTGCTGTTGCAGGTTATGGATCATGGGACCTTGACGGATACTAATGGACGTAAAACTGATTTCCGTAATGTTGTTATTATTATGACCACTAATGCGGGTGCTCAATTAATTGGTCGACGTTCTATGGGCTTTACTGAACAGGATCATGAAACAGATGGTATGGAAGAAATTAAACGTCTGTTTACACCGGAGTTCAGAAATCGTCTGGATGGCATTATTCAGTTTAAACCACTGGATGAAAGAACGATTACCAATGTCGTTGATAAATTTATTATTGAACTTGAAACTCAGCTTGAAGAGAAGCGGGTGACTATGCATGTTGATGATGTGGCACGAAAATGGCTGGCTAAAAAAGGCTATGACCCTAAAATGGGTGCACGTCCTATGGCGAGGGTCATTCAGGAACATCTTAAACGGCCGCTGGCTGATGAGCTGTTATTTGGACGCCTGAGCAAGGGCGGTGCTATTAGAGTGAGCTTGAATGCAGACACAGATGCGCTGGATATTGAGGTGATCGAAAAGGAAAAAGCCACCAGTTAACATGGATCCATCTGGTAGAAAATAAAAAAGGCCGTGTTTAACACGGCCTTTTTTATGAAATATTCAGATCTTATTTGGCCCGGTAAACAATACGGCCTTTATTGAGATCATAAGGTGTCAGTTCAACAGTGACCTGGTCACCTGTCATTATGCGGATATAGTGTTTACGCATACGGCCTGAAATGTGGGCTGTTACTACATGACCATTTTCCAGTTCGACCCGGAACATTGTGTTTGGCAGGGTTTCAACAACCGTGCCATCCATTTGTATCGCTTCTTCTTTTGCCATTCAAATTCTCTTTAGGATAGTTGCGGCACAATTATCAATAAAATGAGCCATTTCGCAAGTCTTAATGCCCGGATAGGCCTATTTTGTTGATATTTTAAGTTCTGGAAGCAGAAAGGTGGGGTCTACAAGGGTTTGATTGACATAGATGCCCAGGTGAAGGTGAGGGCCTGTCACTCGACCGGTTTCCCCCACGGCTCCGATAATCTGGCCTTTTTCTACAATATCACCTATTTTGACATCGACCCGGCTCATATGGGCATACATGCTGATAACACCCTGGCCATGATCGATATAAACCATATTGCCACTAAAAAAGAAATCGCCAGTTTCTATGACGGTACCTGCTTCGACTGCCAGGATGGGCGTTCCTTCAGGTGCCGCAATATCAAGACCGGAATGAGGGCGTCGGGCCTGATTATTAAAAAAGCGTCGTAAGCCAAAGATGCTGCTTATTCTTCCAGCTACAGGAATAATTAAATCCGTGTTTACTGTTGTGTCAGACCAGTATTTTCTGGCTTTGCTTTTACGAATGCGTTCTTTTTTAATGCGTTCAAGATCTTTTGCATTAGGATTAACTTTACGTTTGTTTTTTATAGTTAAATACTGTGCTTCATAGGTCTTGGCTTTGACCTCAAATTCTCTATTTTCAGTTGTTTTATTAGGCCATTTAATTTGTATACTTTTTTTTCCCGCATTTGTATCAAGGGGTATCCCAACCAGTGCGAAGGACTGATTATCTTTACTAATGATGGCGACAGGGTGTTTATTAAAAAAAACTTTTGGTTTTAGGTCGATATTGATGGGGATCAGTGCCAGCCCCCCGGGAACCGGATTATGCTTTGGGAAAGCAAGTAGTTCTGTGCTTGTAATTAATAAAGAAATTAATGCAGGTAAAATAAAAAAAGTTTTTTTCACAGGTAATCACGACATATTTTATATTTAGTGAGTATAGTTTAAATGTATATAGTCATATAACAAAGGGTTTTCAAAAAATGTCTTCTATTCATCTGGCTGATCGTATGAATGATATCAGGCCGTTTTATGTAATGGATTTGCTGGCCAGAGCAAAACAGCTTGAGGCCACCGGACGGTCAATTATTCATCTGGAAGTAGGTGAGCCGGATTTTGCCTCACCAGAAACTATTGTCAGTGCAGGACATTCTGCACTTGATTCACAATTAATGCATTACACACCGGCAATTGGTTTGCTTGAGCTGCGACAAAAGATTTCTGATCATTACAGGGCTCGATTTAATATAGAGGTTCCTGTTAATAGAATAGTTATAACACCGGGTGCCTCAGGTGCATTACAACTGGCATTGTCGGTTTTGATTAACCCTGGAGATGAGGTATTGATGACTGATCCCGGGTATCCATGTAATCGTCATTTCGTGCGTTTACTGGAAGGTAAAGCGGTTAATATCCCGGTGACTAGTGAGACCCGTTATCAACTGACATCTGACTTGATTGATCAGTACAGTTCTGAAAAAACCGTAGCAACATTGATTGCCTCACCATCCAATCCTACAGGTACCATTATTGATAAAGATCAGATGCAATCCATTATTGATACAGTAGCCAGGCAGAATAGTTGCCTGTTAATTGATGAGATTTATCAGGGATTAACCTATGAAACGGAAAGCTATACAGCACTATCAATGACGGATCAGGCCTTTGTGATTAACAGCTTCTCCAAGTTCTTTGGTATGACAGGCTGGCGTCTCGGCTGGATGGTTGTGCCGGAAGAATTTACAGCTGCCGTTGATAAACTGGCACAGAATATTTTCCTGGCGCCTCCCACCTTATCTCAATATGCTGCTATCGAAGCATTTACTGAGAAAACCATGGAAATTCTTGAACAACGTCGGCAGGCGTTTGAACGTCGACGTGATTACCTGGTGCCGGCATTAAAGTCACTGGGTTTTGAAATACCGGTAGATCCTGCTGGCGCTTTCTATATTTATGCAAATTGTGCCCGTTTTACTAATGATTCCTTTGTTTTTGTTAATCAGTTGCTTGATGAAGTTGGGGTAGCCATTACGCCGGGGCTTGATTTTGGTGAGTATAATGCCAGTCATCATGTCAGGTTTGCCTACACACGTTCTATTCCAGTACTGGAAGAAGCGGTCAGTCGGTTAAAAGAATACCTGAAAAATTTTTAGCATTTGCATATTTCAGTTAAACTTACGCAGTTCAGTTCATTTAAGGATTATTCCATTGCCTTCACTGATTCAGTCAATCCGCGAAGATATTAAAAGTATTTTTGATCGTGATCCAGCAGCAAGAACAACCTTTGAGGTTATTACAACCTATCCGGGTCTACATGCTGTCATTTTTCATCGTCTAAGTCATATGATGTGGAAAGCTAATCTCAAATGGCTTGCCCGTGTTTTTTCAAATATAGTACGTTGGTATACGGGTATTGAAATTCATCCGGGTGCCCAGATCGGACGACGTTTTTTTATTGATCATGGGACGGGTGTAGTTATTGGAGAAACCGCAGAAATCGGTGATGACTGTACTCTGTATCATGGTGTGACGCTTGGCGGTACCAGCTGGGATAAAGGTAAGCGCCATCCAACACTGAAAAACAATGTCGTGGTTGGTGCTGGGGCCAAGGTGCTTGGGCCGATTGTGATTGGTGAAAATGCCAAGATTGGCTCCAATGCAGTGGTTACCAAAGAAGTACCGGCCAATGCTACTGTGGTCGGCGTACCCGGTCGTATTGTCGAGCATAAAAAAGATGACAAGCATCAGCAACGTGCAAAAACGGCTGAAAAAATCGGTTTTAGTGCCTATGGTGCGACTCAGGACGCGCCAGATCCTGTGGCGACAGCCATTAATTGCATGCTTGATCATATTCATGTCATGGATGAAAAAATGGAAACCATGTGTGCAGCCCTGAAAGCCCTGGGTTCAGAGCTTGATGATCTGCATATGCCTGAGTTACCTGATCTTGATATTCATACAGATGCTGAATCAAAACCTGAAAAATCTTGAAAATCAGTAATTTAGCTGTGGGTAATTTATTATATAATACTTGACTAAATTACTCGGGATTGCGTATACTGCCCACCTGAATATCTTAGAGAGATCAGGCATGAGACTTACATCTAAAGGGCGGTATGCAGTTACAGCAATACTGGATCTATCATTTCATCAAAATGAAGGTCCAGTTTCATTAGCAGATATTTCTGCACGACAGGAAATTTCACTTTCATATCTCGAACAGCTGTTTGCACGTCTCAGGCGTAATAATGTTGTTAGCAGTACACGAGGTCCGGGTGGTGGATATAAACTGAGTCGTGACGCGGGTGAAATTAGTATGGCTGAAGTTATCCTCGCCGTCGATGAGACCTATGATGCAACCAGTTGCGGGAATGCCGCTAAAACCTGCTCTGGTGATTATCAGTGTTTAACCCATGATTTATGGCAGGAATTGAGTGAGGAAATTCATAGCTTTCTAAATGGCATAACACTGGCTGAGATGATGTCCAAAAGAGGTGTTCGTGAAGTTGCTGATCGTCAGGATAGAAAAGCTCAGGAGCATGAGCTGAAAAAAGTTTCATCCCTTGGATAGAGATTAATCATGGCCGTTTATCTTGATAATAATTCAACAACAGCATTAGAACCTGAGGTTCTGGATGTCATGTTGCCTTATTTAAAAGATATCCATGGCAATCCTTCCAGTGTTCATCGTTATGGACGATTAACACGTAATGCAATAGAACAGGCACGCCATCAGGTGGCTAATCTTGCAGGAGCACAACCTGAACAGGTTATTTTTACATCGGGTGGAACAGAAGCCAATAATCTGGCTATCCTCGGAGCCTTATCTAATAAAGTACCGGCCCACCTGGCTGTGAGTTCAATTGAGCACGCATCAGTTATAGAGCCTGCAAAAATTTTGATTAACAGTGGCTGGAAACTTGATTTGATCCCGGTAGATGCTGCATGCAACATTTCAGCTGAGAATATCGAGTCTGTTGTTAGTGATGATACTTGTTTGATATCGGTGATGATGGCTAATAATGAAACAGGTGTAATACAGGATATTAAGCATCTGAATCAACATATTCAGTCAGAGAAAGTTCTATTTCATTCAGATGCCAGTCAGGTAGCAGGAAAGCTGCCCGTGAATTTTGCGGAAATGAAAATAGACATGATGACTTTATCATCGCATAAAATTTATGGACCACAGGGTGCAGGTGCATTAATTGTTAATCGTTCTGTTGAACTTGAGCCGATTATTTATGGTGGTGGTCAGGAACGTGGTTTGCGCAATGGTACAGAAAATATTGCCGCTATTGTTGGCTTTGGCGCGGCGGCTGAACTGGCAGGTCAGCAAATTGAAGATATAAATAAATATCTCAGGACAATGAGAGATGCTCTGCAAAGTGAACTGGCTAATATGCCCGGTATCACATTATTTGCAGCTCAATCAGATCGATTGCCGAATACTCTGCAGTTTGCGGTTGATGATTTTGATGGAGAAGCATTGTTAATGCATCTTGATAAACAGGGTATTGCAGTTTCCAGTGGCTCTGCATGCCATAGTAAAGCAGGAATCCCCAGTCATGTTTTACTGGCCATGGGTGTTGCGCCTGAATTAGCTAAAAATGCAATCAGAATCAGTTTTGGAAAACATAACAGAATGGATGATGTGCATGTTTTTCTGCATGCATTGAAAGAAATTACTTTAACCCAACATCAGTCTATGCGTGTTGGGTGATTAAATTTAAACATATATGAGATTACCATCGTGAGCAATTTAAAATTACCTATTTACTTCGACTATTCTGCAACTACACCGGTTGATGAGCGTGTAGCCGAGGAGATGATTAAGTGTATGACCGTTGAAGGTAACTTCGGTAATCCGGCTTCTCGCAGTCATGCTTTTGGCTGGAATTCTGAGGAAGCGGTTGAAACGGCCCGAGGTCATGTGGCGGCTTTAATTAATGCTGATCCCCGTGAAATTGTCTGGACATCAGGCGCAACAGAATCAGATAACCTGGCGATTAAAGGTGTTGCTCATTTCTACCAGAAAAACGGTAAACATATTATTACCTGTAAAACTGAACATAAGGCTGTACTCGATACCTGTCGTCAGCTTGAGCGTGAAGGTTATGAAGTGACTTATCTTGATCCAGAGCCTAATGGTCTGATTGATCTAAACAAGCTGGTTGCCGCCATGCGTGATGACACTATTCTGGTGAGTATTATGCATGTGAATAATGAAATTGGTGTTATTCAGGATATTGCTGCGATTGGTGAGTTATGTCGTGAGCGTAAAATTATTTTTCATGTGGATGCTGCTCAAAGTGCAGGTAAAACGCCGATTGATTTACAGACAATGAAAGTTGATCTAATGAGTTTCTCAGCTCATAAGATTTATGGTCCAAAAGGTATAGGGGCTCTATATGTTCGACGTAAACCACGTATACGTCTGGAAGCTCAGATGCATGGTGGTGGCCATGAACGTGGTATGCGTTCAGGTACTCTGGCAACTCATCAGATTGTCGGCATGGGTGAAGCTTTCAGGATTGCAAAGCAGGATATGCAGGAAGAAAACGAACGTATTATGAAATTACGTAACCGCCTGTGGGATGGCTTTAAAGATATGGAAGAGGTGTATTTGAATGGTGATTTCGAACATCGAATCGCCGGTAATCTTAACGTGAGCTTTAATTTTGTTGAAGGTGAAAGCCTGATTATGGCGTTGAAAGATATCGCTGTATCCAGTGGATCAGCCTGTACATCGGCCAGCCTTGAACCGAGCTATGTATTGAGGGCGCTGGGTCGTAGTGATGAGCTTGCCCATAGTTCTTTACGTTTTACCATTGGTCGTTATACCAATGAAGAAGAGATCGATTACACCATTGATCTGGTTAAGAATGCAGTTAATAAATTACGTGATCTGTCTCCGCTATGGGATATGTTCAAAGAGGGTATTGATCTGAATTCTGTAGAGTGGGCGGCGCATTAGGCAGGTCTTTTGTTGTGATAGTTAGTTTGCTGTCATGACAAAATCCTCCGCCTGATTATTGAAATAAGGTAAAATAGGCAATTGAGATAAATCTTTTGTCTGTCAATTAATAAAAGTCTGGAGAAAATCAATGGCTTACAGCGAAAAGGTTATGGATCATTACGAAAACCCACGCAATGTTGGCGTGCTTAACAAAGATGATTCTAATGTAGGTACAGGTATGGTCGGTGCACCTGCATGTGGCGATGTTATGCGTCTTCAGATTCAGGTCAGTGACGACGGGATTATTGAAAATGCCGTATTTAAAACATATGGCTGTGGTTCAGCCATTGCATCCAGTTCTCTTGTAACTGAATGGATGAAGGGTAAGACGCTGGACGAAGCCAGGCAGATAAAAAATCTGGATATTGCTGAAGAGCTGGCTTTGCCGCCGGTAAAAGTACATTGCTCAGTGTTGGCGGAAGACGCTATCAGTGCAGCAGTTGAAGACTATTTGAAAAAGCAGGCGGGCTGATTATGGCTTTAACGATTACACAGCCTGCAGCTGAACGAGTCAAAGCGTTTCTTGATAATCGTGGTAAAGGTGTTGGCGTACGTCTAGGCGTTAAAACATCCGGCTGTTCAGGCATGGCTTATGTTATCGAATTTGTAGATGAAGTTAATGAAGGCGAAGATGTCCTGTTCGAAGATAATGATGTCACTATTGTTGTCGACAAAAAGAGTCTTGTTTATCTTGATGGTACGATTATTGATTATGCCAAAGAAGGTTTAAATGAAGGCTTTAAATTTACCAATCCCAATGAATCTGATCGTTGTGGATGTGGTGAAAGTTTTATTATCTAAAAACCCGTCATGTCCGTCGATTTATTCAGCAGTAACTATTTTGAAATCTTTAATGCATCATTTTCATACGATATTGATCTTAATGAAATGGGTCAGATTTATTTAGACTTGCAAAAAAGTGTTCATCCTGATCGTTATGCAAATGCATCTGATCAGGAAAAACGTATTGCTATGCAGCAAACTTCATTGATTAATCAGGCGTTTCAGACATTAAAAGATCCAGTAAGCCGGGCTCAATATATGCTGAAGCTTAAAGGTCTTGATATGAATTCTGAAACTGATACAACAATGGATGCAGGCTTTCTGATGGAACAGATGGAGTTTCGAGAGTCTATTATGGATGCTCGAGATAAAAACGACCCTCTCGCTGAACTGGACTCGATGGCTATTGATCTTAATAATAAGATGAAAGATTTGATGGATGCTTTTACCCGGGCTTTCGCAGAAGCTTCATATGACTCTGCTAGGGAAATAGTTAGAAAAATGCAATTCATAATCAAGGCTAAAAAAGAAGTCGATGAATTATCTGAAAAACTAGAAGATGAATTAATGTAGTTTATTATGGCCTTACTTCAAATCGCAGAACCCGGTCAGTCAAGTGTTCCACATCAAAGACGTTTTGCTGTGGGTATAGATCTGGGCACAACAAATTCACTCGTTGCAACGGTTAGAAGCGGTGTGACAGAAACGCTGGCTGATGATGATGGCAATCATTTATTGCCTTCTGTTGTACGTTATCAGCCTGATCAAACTCCAGTAGTCGGTACTCTGGCAAAATCTCATGCTGTAACGGATCCTTTTAATACTATTGTCTCGGTTAAGCGTTTGATGGGGCGTGGTGTTGCAGACCTGAAATCACTGGGGGAACAGTTGCCTTATAAGTTCGCCGATACAGATTCTACTGTGCCGAGAATAACAACTGCTGGCGGTGATGTTAGTGCCATTGAAGTTTCGGCTGAAATCCTAAAATCATTAAAAGACAGAAGTGAAAGAACGCTGGGTGATGAACTGGTTGGGGCTGTCATTACAGTGCCTGCCTATTTTGATGATGCGCAACGCCAGGCAACAAAAGATGCAGCCAGGCTGGCAAATCTGAATGTATTGCGTTTGTTAAACGAACCCACCGCTGCAGCAGTTGCCTATGGACTGGATAGTGGGCAGGAAGGGGTTGTTGCTGTTTATGACCTGGGCGGTGGTACATTTGATATTTCCATTTTGCGTTTAACCCAGGGTGTTTTTGAGGTTCTGGCAACCGGTGGTGATAGTGCATTAGGCGGAGATGATTTTGATCATGCTATCGCTGAATGGATTATGCCTCAGGTTGGACTTGATGAATCCACTATCGATCCTTCTATTGCAAGACTATTATTACGTGAAGCCTGTAAGGCAAAAGAAGCGCTATCTGAAAATGATCAGGTTGAGTTAGATATAGAATTAAGTGAGAACCAGCGTTGGTTTGGTCTGTTAACGCGAGATCAGTTTAATCAACTGGTAGACCCATTAATTAAAAAGACCCTTATGGCCTGTCGACGTGCCATGCGTGATGCGGGTATTGAGAAAAATGAAATTATCGATGTTGTGATGGTCGGTGGTTCAACCCGTGCGCTTAGAGTGAGAGAGCAGGTTGGTGATTTTTTTCAGCAGGAAGTACTGGTGAGTATTGATCCCGACAGAGTCGTGGCCATTGGAGCGGCGATACAGGCCAATGCACTTGCTGGAAATGATCCTGATGGTGGTATGTTGCTGCTGGATGTGATTCCGCTTTCACTGGGTATTGAAACCATGGGTGGTCTTACAGAAAAGATTATTCACCGCAATACGCCTATACCTGTCTCACGTGCCCAGGACTTTACGACCTATAAAGATGGTCAGACTGCCATGGCTATTCAGGTTGTTCAGGGTGAACGAGAGCTTGTTTCAGATTGCCGTTCACTGGCTAAATTTGAGTTACGAGGGTTTCCTCCTCAGGTTGCAGGAGCTGCTCGTATTCGCGTTTCATTTCAGGTGGATGCCGATGGTTTATTGAGCGTTACCGCTAAAGAAGAAACATCCGGAGTAGAAGCCCATGTTGAAGTTAAGCCTTCATATGGCCTGAATGACTCAGAGATTGAAACCATGCTTCGTGAATCAATGGATTATGCTTCTGATGATATGAAGGCACGTAGTTTACGAGAGCAACAGGTCGAAGCTGACCGGGTGATAGAGGCGCTAGATGCTGCCATGGCAGAAGATGGTGAAGACATGCTGGAAGCTGATGAGCGAGACACCATCTTAAGTGCTAGTGAGTTGCTAATACAAATGCGTCAGACATCGGAAACGGCTCAGGAAATTAAGCTGGCCATTGAAGATATTGAACGGGCCAGCGCCGGTTATGTAGCAAAACGTATGAATGCCAGTGTACAGAAATCCATGGCAGGTCATAAAGTTGAAGAATTTACAGTTGAGGAAGAGAAACCATAATGCCGCAGATTATCTTTCTGCCCCATGAAGAGCTTTGTCCAGAGGGTATGGTCATAGAAGCTGATAAGGGTGATACCATTTGTGATGCTGCTTTAAAGAGCGGAATTGAAATAGAGCATGCCTGTGAAAAATCCTGTGCCTGTACAACCTGTCATGTCTATGTGCGTGAAGGTGGTGAATCACTCAATGAAAACTCTGATGATGAGGATGATTTACTGGATAAGGCCTGGGGGCTGGATCCGGATTCTCGTCTGAGTTGCCAGGCGACAGTTGGTGATACTGATCTGGTGGTTGAGATTCCAAAATATACCATCAATATGGTATCTGAAAATCATTAGGAGCTGAGTATGTCATTGAACTGGACCGATAGCCTCGATATAGCCATTGCACTGGACGAAGCACACCCAGATGTAGACCCGCAATATGTCCGCTTTACTGAACTACATCAGTGGGTCTGTGAGCTGGATGAATTTGACGATCTTCCAGAGAATTCTAATGAAAAAATCCTAGAAGCCATTCAGATGAACTGGATCGAGGAAAAAGACTAGTTTTCAATCAGTAATAGTTTGAAGTATTTCAACTATCCTTCTTTGCCTGTCAATAAAATCCGCGTAAAATCACGGGTTTAGTCTATTATCTAATGATTATTTCGCAATTTTTAGCCTGAAGAGTGTCTGGCTGGAAGAATCTGAGGAAAAGAGTGAATAGTGCACCCATTAATTTTCCAGTAATGGAAAAGGTCAATTTGCTGGGTATGAACCGGCAGGATCTTGAAGCTTTCTTCGTCAGTATTGATGAGAAGGCTTTTCGTGCTTCTCAGATGATGAAATGGATTCACCAGACCGGTGTTGATGATTTTGCTGAGATGACCAATATCAGCAAGTCACTTCAGCAGCAACTCAGTCAGATAGCTGAAATAAAAGCACTTGAGGTGGTTGTTGATCAATTATCAGCAGATGGTACTCGTAAATGGGTATTCAGGCTAAAAGATGGCAATTGTATCGAAACTGTCTTTATTCCCGAGGATGATCGCGGCACTCTGTGTATTTCATCCCAGGTAGGTTGTGCTCTGGACTGTAGCTTTTGTTCAACTGCCAGACAGGGCTTTAGTCGAAATCTTGGTTCTGATGAAATTCTGTCTCAGGTCTGGTTAGCCAGTCGTCTATTGCACGAGGAAAACAGGCCTGGGCGAAAAATTAGTAATCTGGTTCTCATGGGAATGGGTGAGCCATTACTTAATTATGAAAATGTGGTTAAAGCCATTGATGTATTTCTGGATGACTTTGCCTATGGTCTGAGTAAACGCAGAGTTACAGTAAGTACAGCGGGTGTTTTACCGGCTATGGATCGTTTATCTGATCGTCATGATGTTCAGCTGGCTATTTCCCTGCATGCTACTGATGATGAATTACGCAATGAGCTGGTACCGGTGAATCGTAAGTACCCAATAAAAGAATTAATTGCGGCCTGTCATCGTTTTATGGCTAAACGATCACCACGATCAAGATTGACGATTGAATATGTCATGCTCGCTGGAGTTAATGATAGTGAACAACATGCCAGGGAACTGGTCAGACTGATGAAAGGTCTATCTGTCCTGATTAATCTGATACCGTTTAATCCTTTTACAGATTCAGGATACAAGACCTCCTCATCAAATGCTGTTAACAGATTTAGAGACATATTACAGAAGGCCAGTATAACAACAGTTATACGTAAAACACGTGGGGAAGATATTGATGCTGCCTGTGGTCAGCTGGTAGGTAAGGTTGAGGATAAAAGTCGTAGACAGAAAAGATTTATAAAGCCACGCTTTGGAATGCATTCATGAAAATAATAACAAAAATAATCATTATGCTGCTGGTGCTAACACTGACCGCATGCGGCGGAATGAGTAAAACCAGAAAGAATGAAATTGCTGACAAAAAAGAAGCAGCCAGTATTAATGTTCAACTTGCGTCAGGTTATATGCAACGCGGACAATTTGAAATTGCAAAAGAAAAATTATTAAAAGCAATTGAGATTGATGATGGTTTTGTTCCTGCTTATACCACTATGGCTGTTTTAATGAACAGGTTGGGTGAGGTTGAGGAGGCAGAGGAATATTTTGTTGACGCCCTTGATATTGATTCAAATAATCCTGAGCTGCTGAATAATTATGGAACATTCTTGTGTCAACATAATAAGATTGAAGAGGCAAAAGAGCAGTTTAATAAGGCGATAAATAATCAGCTTTACGAAACACCGCATGTTGCACATGGTAATCTGGGCTACTGCATGATGAAATCAGTTAACCCGGATTATGTGCTTGCAGAAAAACATTTGCGAAAAGCTCTGGAAGCCGACCCTAAAATGCGATCTTCATTGATGGCAATGGGTGAACTGGGTATTCAAACTCGCCGTTATTTAATGGCGCGAGCCTATATGCAACGTTATCATGCTATAACGAGACCCTCGTCGAGTAGTTTATGGTTGCAGATTCAGGCTGAAAAAGCACTGGGTGATCAAAAGTATTTGCTCAAGTTAACGACGCAATTGCTTGATGATTTTCCAGAATCACAAGAAGCGAGTAAGTTAAAAAGGGCTGTGCGTAGATGATTGATGAAAAATCTCCGTCTCAGGAAGTGTCAGCTGATGAGATAATTCATCAGCAGGAATTTGGCGTGCGTTTGAGAGAGGCCAGAGAATATCGAGGTCTATCAATCAGGGATGTTGCTGAGCAGTTGAATTTAAACGAAGATGTACTTAAATCACTTGAGTCATCCAGTCTTGAAAAATTACCAGCACCGACTTTTACTCAGGGTTATATCAGATCTTATGCGCGAATGCTTAAGTTACCAGTGGATGAAATCTTACACGCTTATAATCTCGCTGTTCCGGAAAAAGAAAACCCATTAGTAGCAAACTATGGCATGCCCATACAGACAGCAGAAGAAAGCTCTTTAATTAAATCCTTTTTATTTCTTATTTTATTATTGTTACTGGGAGCGCTTGGGTATTTTGCTCTGAATTCTGGATTACAGATGGAAGAGGATTCTACTGGTCTGGTTACTGATTCCACAACGGATGCTGTGTTACCTGAAGTGATTATTGAGAACGATTCTTTAGTCAGCGCAGAAACAACCGAGATAATTGAATCTCATCAAGAGTCGGCTGAATCAGAAGTTAATCAGACTGTAGAAGATGAAATAATAGATCCTGTAGTAACTCCTCCTGTTTTAGTTTCCTCCAAATCAGAATCGCCAACATTGAATGCATCTGCTAGTCAGCCAGAGGAATTGCAACAACAGACGGTAACAGCTGTTGAAGGGTCTGATGTTCTGGAGATTTCAACTTCTTCTGCTTCATGGGCTGAAGTACAGGATGTAAACGGTCATCGTTTGATATTTGAATTACTTGATAAGGAACGAACATATCAGGTAACAGGAATGGCTCCTTTTAATATATTTCTGGGTAACGCACCTTCAATTCAGTTACTGGTTAATAATCATGAGGTCGATATTGCAAATTTTGTACGAAAAAATAATATTGCTCATATTACAATTGAGGATAATGGTATAGCCAGGTTCTCTCAACGTGATAAAATGCCTGTTATTTCAAATGATAATGATAGCCAACAAGACAGTTCTGACGCAGTCGATTAATTTGCAAATGAACTCTGAATAACCCGTTTTAATCAGTAGCACTTTATGTCAGCAAAAATACAATCAATTCGTGGTATGCACGATGTGCTGCCTGACCAGTCCGGTCTGTGGCAGCATTTTGAAAAAATTATCAGAGATACTGTTCAGGCTTATGGGTATCGCGAAATTCGTATGCCTATCGTTGAATCGACAGATCTTTTCTGTCGTTCAATTGGTGAAGTAACTGATATTGTTGAAAAGGAAATGTATACATTTCAGGATAGAAATAGCGATAGCCTGACTTTACGGCCAGAGGGTACCGCGAGTTGTGTTAGAGCCGGAATTCAGCATGGGCTTTTTCATAATCAGCAGCAGCGTCTCTGGTATATGGGGCCTATGTTCAGACATGAACGTCCACAAAAAGGACGTTACAGGCAATTTCATCAGATTGGTGTTGAAACCTTCGGTATAGATGGCCCTGATATAGATGCTGAGCTAATTCTCATGACAGCCCGTTTCTGGAAGGAGCTGGGCCTGTCTAATATCCATCTTGAGCTGAATACCCTTGGCAGTAATGAGGCTCGAAGCGCTTATCGAGATGTGCTTGTTGAATATTTATCGGCTCATCAAAATCAGCTGGATGAGGAAAGTAAGCGACGTCTTACAGGTAATCCATTAAGAATACTGGACAGTAAAAATCCGCAAATGCAGGAATTGATTGAAGCTGCACCAAAATTAATGGATTATCTGGATGCGGAATCTCAAGAACATTTTGATCGTCTGAAACAGATTCTGGATGAAACCGGTATCGAGTTCAGAGTAAACACTCGTCTCGTCCGTGGTCTGGATTATTACTGTAAAACAGTCTTTGAATGGGTTACAGATGAGTTAGGAGCACAGGGAACGGTCTGTGCAGGTGGTCGTTATGATGGTCTGGTCAATCAGCTGGGTGGTAAACCAACACCTGCTGCAGGCTTTGCCATGGGTGTGGAGCGTCTACTTTCATTAATGGAAAATAATGAGCCAGAGTTAAATGATGATTTAGATATATTCATGGTCATTCAGGGTGAGAAGGCGCAAATTCAGGGGCTTCTTATTGCAGAACGACTTCGTACAGAATGTGTTGATGTAAAGATTCTGGTTAACTGTGGCGGCGGTAGCTTTAAAAGTCAGATGAAAAAAGCTGATAAGAGTGGCGCTAGACTGGCATTAATACTTGGCGATAATGAAGTTAGTACACAATCAGTTGCAATAAAACATTTACGTTCAGAATGTGAGCAAAAATTAATCAGGCAAAATGAATTAGTAGATACTCTTCGTGAGTTATTATAGATATTAAATTGGGGTAGATGATGGATTTTGAAACAGAAGAGCAGCAGGTAGAAGCGCTTAAAAAATGGTGGAAAGAAAATGCAAGAACACTTATTGCTGGCGCTATAATTGGCATTAGTGTGATTTCTGGTTGGCGTTATTATGTCGAGTATCAAAAAAATCATAGCGAATATGCGAGCATTCTTTATGAGAATATTCTTCAGAAAAGTAATAAGGCAGATGCGTTACCTCAACAGGAGCTTAATGTAAATAAACTGCTGGCTGAATATTCTGATACGCCTTACGCGTCTCTGGCTGCACTTGTACTGGCTAAGTCACAGCTTGTAAGTGGTGATGTGGCTAAAGCGCAGCAAAATCTTGAATGGGTAATAAAAAATTCAAAACAGACCGAACTTAAGCATCTAGCAAGAATACGTATGATGCGTTTGTTATCAGCAACACAACAGTACGACGCTGCATTGAAGCTTGCCGAAATAGATTATCCTGAAAGCTTTGTTGCAATGTATGAAGAGCTTAAAGGTGATATTTATGTTTTGATGAAGAAATTTGATGAAGCACGTTTGGCCTATGATAAGGCTATACTTTCTTCTTCTCAACAAGCTAGTAAATGGTTGCATTTAAAACGTGATGATCTCGGTGAGTTCAAGTTAAAAGAGCCTTCTGTATGAGGTTAAAGTTATTTCTTTTAGTCGTTTCATTCATGTTCCTTGTTTCATGTGGATCTGAAGAAGATAATTCAGAGCCACCAAGTGAGCTGGTTGATTTCGAGGCATCAGCAGAAATTGAAAAGTTATGGGATGTCTCAATCGGTGATGGCTCAGGGCAGCAATATTTAAAATTATATCCGCTTCTTTTATCCGAACGACTGATAGCTACAGATAGAAATGGTGTGGTTCAGGCTATAAATATCAATGATGGCGATCGTATATGGTCTATTGATCTTGATGTTGTTGTTAGTGGTGGTGTCGGAGGCAATGAAATATATCATGCTGTGACTTCACGTGATGGTGAAGTTATTTTGCTTAATTCTAAAGATGGCAATGTTAAATGGCGTGTTAATGTTTCAAGTGAAGTTCTCGTACCCGCAGAAATTGTTAATAACAATCTAATCTTAAGAACAGTAGACGGTAAAATAATAGCCTTGCACATAGAAACAGGTGCTCAACAGTGGGTTTATAAAAGAGATGTTCCAGCGCTTAGCCTGAGAGGTAGTAGTCGACTGGTAACTAAGGGAAATAAAATATTCGCCGGATTAGATAGTGGGCGCCTGGTAGCGCTTGATAATAATGGAAATCCCCTGTTTGACTCTGCTGTGGCAATCCCTCGAGGTAAATCTGAGCTCGAGCGAATTATTGATATCGATGGTGATGCAGTATTTAGAGATAATGTTTTATACATAGCCAGTTACCAGGGTAGTGTTATTGCAATTGATGTGCGCAAGGGACAATTAATATGGCGGCGAAAATTGTCGACCTATACGGGTGTAGAAGTTGCCGGTTCCGGGGTTTTTAGTTCTGATGAACATGATCATTTGTGGGCTCTGGATAATAATAATGGTGCGACCCTCTGGAAGATGGATAAACTAAGTGCGCGTCAAATCACTAAGCCTGTTGCAATGGAAGATGCAATCGTTGTTGGTGATTCACGGGGTTATTTGCACTGGGTTTCACAATATGATGGTCGTTTTCTGGTAAGGGTTGAGTCTGATGGTTCTGGTTTTATTGTTCCGCCGTTAGTTAAAGGTGATCGTTTGTATGTGCTTTCTCGTGATGGTGAATTAATAGCTTATCAATATAAGAAGCTTTAGCTGAATTAATATTATATGTCGAGATCTTTAATAAAAAAGAATGGGCATGACCTATACTATGTCTGATATTTACAAATAATTAAAAGGATTATTATGACTGTAAAAAGAATCAGTGCTGTGGAGATCGTACTCTGGTTTTCTGCTTTTATTTTGCTTCTTCTTGTTGTTAGTCCATTTGTATTAGGATTTAAAATAAAGAATGATTATGCTTCGGTTGTAACCGATGTGTCTGATCTTATTCAGGCGGATATTCAAATTATCAGTTATGAACGTGGATTCTTTTCATCGAACGTGATGCTGAATATTGGTTTAAACAGTGTTCCATTTAAATTTCAGCTTAGAGAAAAAATAATTCATGGCCCCATCTATCTTGGTTTGATTAACCAGGGAAAATCACCCTTTGTCGCAGCTGTTGCTTCTGGTGAATTGTTGCCTCCGGTTGAGCTGTCTACGCAAATTAAACAATTATTTTCAGATAAGTCACCACTCGTTTATCAGAATGTAATTAATTTTACTGGTGGCATTGTTTCTGAGAGTTATATACCAGCTATTAATACAGTTATCAAAACTGATCCTGGTGAAGTAAAGGTTACTTCATCAGGTGTAACCATGACATCAGCTTATTCTCCGCAGGCAGGAAGGCTATCTGGTGAAGCGAATATGCCAGTTTTTTCTCTTATGGCTGAGGCAGAAAAGATAGATATTAAAGATTTGAATCTGAATTATTCAGGCATCGTGGGTGAGAACGGCCTGTTGATTGGTGATTCAATGTTGACCCTTGGGTTACTTGATTATCATTCTAATGGAGATCAGTTGTCAGTTCGTTTGTTTAATATTCAAACCATGACAAACGAACAGGGTCAATTTATGAATTCCCAGTTACAGATGAATGCTCAGGAGATTCTTGCTTCAGACGTTAAACTGGGTCCAGTTGCATTTAATGTTAGTGTTAATGGCCTGGATGCATCAAAACTACATGAGTTACAGGCTATTCAGAAAGAAATGGAGCAAAAGTTACAACAGGGTATACCCAATGAGCAGGTAACGGCCATGTATGCCGGTCAGATGATGGGGCTAATACCAGATCTATTGAAGCAGTCAGAAATTAAAGTGCACCCATTAACGGTAGAAAGTGAGCTTGGTACATTAACTTCTGATATGACTTTTTCAATTGAAGGTCTTGATGCTTCTGCTCCGGCTGATCCACTGTTTATTTTAAATGCACTTAATCTTGATATGAATTTACAAATTGATGAAGCTCTGTTGCGTCAGATGATTAAGTGGGAGCTTATGTCGAATGATCAGTTAGCAGCAGGTAACGAAGCGGCTAGACAAGCTGAAAAGGCTTTACCTGTCGATCAGAAAGTGAATGAAAATATACGTGGACTGCTTGATGAAGACTGGTTGACGGTTGAGGACAGGGTTTATCATAGCAATCTAAGTTTTCATCAGGGCCAGATGCTGTTAAATGGCAAATCTATCGATCCGGTTGCCCATTTTATGTCTCAGATGGCTCCGCCAGCAGCAGAAAATTCAGTTTCTCCATAACAAGATAGTCTTTTTGCTGTAAAATAAGCTCTCATGGGTCAGCCTGGCTGGCCCTTTTCTTGTTCATATTATCCAGTTTAGAGAACATGTTACCTGTCATCGCTCTAGTAGGCCGGCCTAATGTCGGAAAATCTACCTTATTTAACGTATTAACCCGTACGCGGGAGGCTCTTGTCGCTGATTTTCCCGGTTTAACCCGTGATCGGAAATATGGTCATGCCCGGCATGATGATCGTCACTATATCGTTATCGACACTGGGGGGTTGAGTGGAGAAGATGAAGAGCTTGATGAGCGTATGGCTCAGCAGACATTACTGGCAATTGAAGAATCAAATCTAATCTTTTTTATGGTTGATGCCCGTGCAGGGGTTACTCCCGCAGATGAAGCCATAGCAACTCAGATACGACGTTATGGTAAGACTGTTCACCTGGTAGTTAATAAAATTGATGGCATTAATGCGAATCAGGCAGAGGCTGACTTTTTTAGTCTTGGGCTGGGTAATCCTCATTCAATTTCAGCTTCTCATGGGCGAGGTGTTAAGCAGCTTATTGGTGATCTATTTGCAGAATGGAAGGAATGGGATGAACCTGAAATAGAAGCAGCCAGGGGAATTAAAGTCGCAGTAGTGGGCAAACCGAATGTCGGCAAGTCGACTTTGATTAATCGCATGTTAGGTGAAGAGCGTGTGGTTGTTATGGATATGCCGGGCACAACTCGAGACAGTATTTTTATTCCATTCGAGCATGACGATAAACAATATACGTTAATTGATACGGCGGGCGTAAGACGCCGGAAGAAAGTAAAAGAAACGGTCGAAAAATTTAGTGTTATAAAAACACTACAGGCAATTGACAAGTCCAATGTAGCCATTTTGCTGATTGATGCAAAAGAGGGGATATCTGATCAGGATTTGCATTTGCTGGGTTATATTGTTGATTCAGGCAGGGCGCTTATCATCGTGATTAATAAATGGGATGGTCTTAGTGACTATGATAAACGTCAGATTAAAGAGCAACTTGAAAAGCGACTGGTTTTCATTGATTTTGCGGAAATGTTTTTTATCTCTGCATTACACGGTTCTGGTGTGGGTAAGCTCTATCAGGCAATTAATAGAGCCTATGCTTCAGCAACAAAAAAACTATCAACACCTGAATTAACACGTATTCTCGATAAGGCTACACAGATGCATCAATTGCCACTGGTTAGAGGGCGACGTATTAAATTACGCTATGCGCATCAGGGAGGTATGAATCCTCCACTTATTGTTGTTCATGGAAATCAGACTGAACTGGTTCCAGCATCCTATGTTCGTTATTTGACTAATCTTTTTATTCAGGAATTAAAACTAAAAGGAACGCCTCTCAGGTTGGAATTTAAGACGGGCGATAACCCTTTTGCAGGAAGAAAGAATAAGCTGACAGAACGACAGATTAGTCGAAAAAAACGCGTCGTTCAGCACCATAAAAAAACAAAAGCGAAAACTAAAAGACGTAGATAAGCAGATTAGTTTTTTATTGATGTAAGTGATCGATAAATTGCTTCAAGATCAATTTTTGATTCCGTATGAATTTTAATTGTATAGGCTAGTTCACTTTCTTTTAGCGGTTTGTAAGATGCTATCTGTTTGTGCATAACAGTGAGATCGGCGTCTGACAGGCTGGTTTTCTCCATGTCGCGCTGAACTATTCTTGATTCCAGCGTGTGTTTACTGGTTTTGCAGTTTAATATGAAAAAACTAACCTCCATTGAATCCGCCATTCTTTTAAATTCTTCTCGGTATTTGAAGTTAAGAAAGGTGGCATCGATTATTGCTGAATAGCCCGAATCAATAATGGCCTTAGCTGATTCGAGTAAATATCTATATACCTTGTCTGTAGTATCTGAACTGTAGAGTTCTTTTTTTAGTCGACTGAAGAGTCGTTTTCTTTCCCTGTCTGAATGAATGACTATGGCCTTAATCCGATTTTTCAGTTTATCCGCCAGGTAGCTTTTTCCTGATCCAGATATGCCATGTGTAATTATGATAGATACTGGGTTCTTGTTACAGTATTTCTCGGCAAGGTTTAAGTAATTTTTAAGTTCATCGATGTCCCTGGTGTATTCGTCGTTTTTTGTTGTCAACTGCTGGAGCCTTAATCCGCTTACTTTGGCTCTGACCATGGCGCGATAAATTTTATAATATCCTAAAACACACAGCCCTGGGTAGTCGCCGGTTATCTCAAGATACTGATTTAAGAATTCACAGGCATATTCATGGTAGTGGTGGTCTTCAAGATCCATGATTAGAAAACCAATATCACTTATAGTGTCAATCCATCGAAAGCTGTCATTGAATTCAATACCATCGAAGGGTACGATTTTATTATTTATTAGTGCGATGTTGCCCAGATGAAGGTCGCCATGACATTCTCGAATAAAACCATTTTGTTTTCGGGTTACAAAACTGGATTTAAGATTGTTATGCAGGATGAGAGAAGCTTCTTTTATTTTATTGAGTTTAACGAGTAATGAACGATCAATTACAGGTTCCAGGATATTGAAATTTTCTATGACAGGTTTCAGTATCTCATCGGCTTCACCGATTGTGGAGTGACTGTCCAGTTTGGCTATATTCTGGTGGAATTCTGAGATTATATTTGCAAGGCTTATTATGTGATCAATTGTTAGTTTATTGTCTTTTGCAAGATTGATGAGCAGTCCTGTAGGATTAAACTGTTTCATCTTGATGGCATACTCAATAATTATGCCATCTCCATTAAATGCGATCTGATTGTCTGATTTTGTTATGGGTATCACATCCAGGTATACATCAGGTGCTAATCTTCCATTGAGTCTAACTTCCTCCTCGCAGTAAAATTTACGTTTATTCAGATCGGTGAAATTAACAAAGCCAAAGTTGACAGGTTTCTTGATTTTATATGCATATTGCCCCGTCAGGAAAACCTGTGAGATGTGAGTTTCAATGAGTTCAACATGATTCGTTGGATCAGGGTAAAATCCAGGTTTGAGCATGGCACTTAATAATATGTCTTGCTGCGAATTCATGAGATTCCACTTTTTAGGGAACTTTTAACACTAATTGTAGTATAACGCTGTTATGGTAAGAAAAACCAAGTCAACAAAGCAAAAAACCAGCAAATCCAGGCGTAGTACAGTTAGGCAATGGACGTTTAAATCGCTTTTATTTTCACCAAAAGTGATGATTTATTTTTATCTGCCTGTTTTATTGTTGTCTGTCTTTTATATTGTTTATCTTGATTTACGTGTGACCTCGAAATTTGAAGGCAGTATCTGGTCACTGCCGGCACAGGTTTATGCTCGCCCTCTGGAGTTATATGTTGATAAAAAGCTTACAGCAAAGCAGTTTGAGCAGGAGCTCCAGTTAATTGGTTATCGGAGCACAGATAATATTCCTGTAGAACCGGGTCAGTATCGTTTCTGGAATGAACGTCATTTTGAATTAATTACCCATGATTTTAAATTCTGGGACGGTCAACAGAAGAGCCGCGCATTGCGCATCGATTTCTCCTACGGTTCAGTCCGTGAACTTAAAGATCTTTATGGTCATAACGACATTGATCTTGTCAGGCTCGAGCCCGCACGTATTGCGGGTATCTATCCAACTCATGCTGAAGATCGTGAGATTATTAAGCTTGAAGATGTTAACAAACGTTTACCACTGGCATTGTTAGCCGTAGAAGACAGGCGATTTTATAAACATTGGGGAGTGGATCCGCGGGCTATTGCCAGGGCCTTTCTGGCAAATATTACGCCTGGCGGTTCAATACAGGGGGGCAGCACGCTCACGCAGCAGCTGGTTAAAAATCTATTTCTAACCTCTGAACGTAGCCTATGGCGTAAATTTAATGAAGCGATTATGGCTGTATTGCTGGAATTTCATTATGACAAGGCACTCATACTTGAAACCTATCTTAATGAAATCTATCTGGGCCAGGATGGTTCAAGAGGTGTCCATGGTTTTGCACTGGCCAGTCAGTATTACTTCAGCAGGACGCTGGATAAACTGACCACTGACCAGTTGGCACTGCTGGTGGGTCTTGTAAAAGGTGCTTCATGGTATGATCCGCGCAGACATCCGGAAAGGGCCTTAGAAAGACGTAATCAGGTTTTATCTCTGATGTCTGATCAGGGTGTCATCAGTGAACAGCAATATGAGGTTTATGCTAAACGGCCATTGTCTGTTACCTCTAAACCGAATAGATCCAGTAATCGATTCCCGGCATTTATCGATATGGTAAAGCGGCAGTTAAAATCTGATTATGATGAAAAGGATCTGAGGTCAGAAGGGCTGAAGATATTTACCACGCTGGAACCCTATATACAGTTTTCAGCCGAAGTTTCTGTAGAAACAACCATCCCTCAACTTGAGCGCAGTTATCAGAATGCTGAGGGCCTGGAAACAGCAGTTATTGTTATATCACCTGAGAACGGTGAAATTCAGGCGATTATTGGTGGGCGAAATCCCCGCTATCCGGGTTTTAATCGAGCCATTGACGCGGTGCGTCAGGTGGGTTCATTAATCAAACCGGCAATCTACCTGTCAGCTCTACAGCATACAGGTCGCTATCATCTGGCATCGGTCCTGGAAGATTCGCCATTGCACTTAAAAGAACGCAATGGACGTATCTGGTCTCCACAGAATTATGATAAAGAGTTTGTTGGCGACATTTTACTCTATCAGGCGATGATGTATTCACGGAATGTGCCTACAGTACGACTGGGCCTTGATATTGGTCTGGCTGATATTGTAAAAAGCATTAATGCTCTGGGAGTCAAGCGTGAAGTCCCACCCTATCCATCCATGACATTAGGTGCTTTCAATTTGACTCCCCTGGAAGTTGCCAGCATGTACCAGACCATTGCGGCCAATGGTTTTGATATACCTTTACGTGCTATTCGAGAAGTTACTGATACCAATGGCAAGCCGCTTAAACGTTATGCCTTAAAGCTTGAACAGACGCTGGATTCAAAAGCACTTTATCTGATTAAAGATATACTGCATCGAGTCACACAGGAGGGGACAGCGCGCTCATTAAAGAATCGGTTTGATGTCAAACTTGCAGGTAAAACCGGTACATCAGATGACCTGAGAGATAGCTGGTTCGCAGGTTTCGGTGAAAATCATCTGGCCGTGGTCTGGGTTGGTCGCGATGACAATCAGGCCACAGGGCTGACTGGCGCATCAGGGGCATTGAAAATCTGGTCCAGGCTGATGAGTGCTCTACCACTGGAAAGTATTCAGCATGAGTTGCCTGTGGATATGGAATTACGCTGGATTGATGTAAAAACCGGAGGATTAACTAAAAAAGCCTGTGAAGGTGCTGTAGAATTGCCCTTTGTTATAGGCTCGGCCCCGGAACACTGGGCTGACTGTGATTCCGGATCAGGTTTGCAATGGTTGAAAAAAATATTCGAATAAAATCGCTGTTATTTATCTTTATCTTGAGTGGCTTACTGGCAGCCTGTTCCCTTAGTAAAGATACAGAAGTATGGGATCCTTTAGTTGATGAGTCACAACCCGCATCTCAGGGTATAGAACGTTCATTGACTAATATTTCACCCGCCATAGCATCCTTGCTTCAGAAAGCAGATGAGTCGATTGAAAAACAGCAATGGCAACAGGCTATTTCATCACTGGAACGTGCGTTGCGTATTAATGGTAAACAGGCGGAAGTCTGGACACGCCTGGCGGTTGTTTATCTGGGTCAGTACAATCCGCAGCAAAGTATCCATATGGCTAAACGTTCTAATAGTTACTCACGCAATAACCCGTCTCTACAGGCTTATAACTGGTTGTTAATGGCCCGTGCTTATACGCTTATGCAGCGTCAGGATCTGGCAGATGAGGCAGCTCAAAAGAGTCAGCAGTTACAGCAGGCTAATCCCTGATGCGGCCAGCCGATCTGCTGGGTTCTGAGGGTCCTTTTTCAAAGTCGCTTGATGGCTATATGCCAAGAGAAGGGCAGCAGGCACTAAGTAATGCTATTGCCGATGTGATTGAGAATAACAATGTTCTGGTCGCTGAAGCCGGTACGGGTATAGGTAAAACCTATGCTTATCTTATTCCTGTTTTGTTGGCCGATAAAAAGACACTGATTTCCACGGGCACACGTCATCTTCAGGACCAGTTGTTTCACAGTGACCTGCCTGTGGTTATGAAAACACTGGGAATTGCTTCTAAAGTATCTCTGCTCAAGGGGCGATCTAATTATTTATGTCTACATCGATTAAGTATTTCAACAGATCAAATGTTTTTAACCAGTGAAACAAAAGATCATATTCAGAAGCTTCGCTCATGGGGTAAATCAACCATCAGCGGTGATATTTCCGAGATGTCGGAGATCACAGAAGATGATCGAGTCTGGCCGCTGGTGACTTCTACGGTTGAAAATTGTCTTGGTTCAGAGTGCCCGGACTGGGATGACTGTTTTGTTGTGAAAGCAAGACGTGAAGCACAGGAGTCAGATATCGTGGTGATTAATCACCATCTTCTGCTGGCTGATATGTCAATTAAGGAAGAAGGCTTTGGTGAGCTACTGCCAAGTTCAGAAGTATTTATTATTGATGAGGCTCATCAGTTGCCCGATGTGGCGTCTCGTTTTTTTGGCAAGACGATCAGTAGTCGGCAACTTAATAATCTGGTTAATGATTCTATTGCAGAGCATTTAAAAGATGCACCTGATATGTATGAGATTCGCGATGTTGCTGATGATTTGCATGTTGCGGTAAAGGATTTTCGTCTGGCACTGGGTAATAATAATCAACGTGATGCCTGGTTTAATATTGTGAATAAACCCGCGTTAAAACAGATGCGTGAAAGTTTACAGCTGAATTTAAAAGATCTTGCGGATGTGCTGGAAGAGGCGGCTGAACGTAGTAAAGGTCTTGAGCAATGTTATCAGCGATGTTTGCTGATATTAAATAATCTTACAGCTTATGGAAAGGAAGAGGACTCAGCTGAAACAGAACAGCAGGGTTATATCTACTGGTATGAAACATTTACCAAAGGTTTTATTTTGCATATGACGCCGCTGGATATTGCTGCATTATTTAAATCACATCAACAGGCCCAGGCAGCAAGCTGGGTATTTACTTCAGCAACGTTACAGGTAGGTAGTGATTTTAATCATTTTGCTAATAATCTAGGTCTGGAAAATTATCAGCAGGGTAACTGGGTCAGTCCATTTGATTATCAGCAGCAAAGTTTATTGTATCTTCCTGAGTCATTACCTGAACCATCGAGTTATGATTTTACCAGTCAGTTAATCGATAAAGCAGTACCCGTATTGCAATCGAGTGGTGGCCGTGCATTTTTATTGTTTACCAGTTATCGTGCACTCAATGAAGCAGCCACTTTGCTGAAATCTAAAATCGACTTTCCTATACTGGTGCAGGGTAGTTTACCCAAGCATCAGTTACTGGAAAAATTTAAACAGCTGGGTAACGCGGTTCTGTTAGGTACCAGCAGTTTCTGGGAGGGGGTTGATGTTAGAGGTGAGGCATTATCCTGTGTCATTATTGATAAGCTGCCTTTTGCTTCACCAGGGGACCCTGTAATGCAGGCGCGTCTGGATGCTATTAAGCGTACCGGTGGTCAGCCCTTTATGGATTATCAGTTACCTCAGGCAGTGATTGCGCTGAAGCAGGGAGCAGGACGTTTAATTAGAGACGTGGCTGATTACGGTGTGCTGATGCTGGGTGATCCACGTCTGAGCAATAAAGGTTATGGTCGTTTATTCATAAAGAGTCTGCCAGATATGCCGATCACTCGTGATATTGCGGATGTAAAAAACTTTTTTTCGATTCGCGATAAAAGTAAAAAATCTGTTTCGCTAGCTGAAACCATTGAGATCGATTAATGAAACTTCTTGCCCTCGATACATCAACCGAAGCCTGTTCTGCTGCTCTGTATATTGATGGTGAAATCGATCAGCGTTTTGAGTTAGCACCACGAGAGCATACACAACTGATTTTGCCGATGGTCGATAATCTGCTCAGTACAGCAGGCATAAATATAAAGCAGCTGGATGGACTGGCTTTTGGTCGTGGTCCCGGTTCATTTACAGGGGTTCGTATTTCGACAGGCATTATTCAGGGAATGGCATTTGGTGCCGATTTACCTGTGGTGCCTGTATCGACACTGGCGTCAATTGCTCAGGCTGTCTATGAAGATCATCAGCATTCACATGTGCTGGCGGGTATTGATGCACGTATGGGCGAGGTTTACTGGAGTCAGTATACTGAGCAGGATGGCATCATGCTGTTAACCGGTGAAGAAGCCGTTATCAGCCCGGAACAGGTTACAGCACAGGCCGGTGTAGACTGGGTAGCTGCGGGTTCAGCATGGGCAAGCTATTCAGATGTTCTGCTTAATCAGTTAGGAACTGATATTAAGCATCAATATCCTTCTTATCATCCTCAGTCCCGGACAATAGCCAGACTGGCAGCAGATGCATTTAACAAGGGCGCTGCTTTTCCGGCTGAACAGGCTATACCCGTTTATTTAAGAAATAACGTGGCTAAAAAATCTACAAAGATAAAATAACGTCATTTTCTTGGGTTCACACAGTTGATAAGGTAAGATTAGCGGCCATTTAGTTAGCCAAGAAATTATGATCGAAATTAATCCAATTATTAATCAAATCAATGACCTTCGTGAGCGTGGAGAATCACTCAGGGGGTATCTTTGACTTTGATGCCAAGCAGGAACAGTTAGCTGAGATACAGCGTGAACTGGAGCAGCCAGAAATCTGGAATGATCCCGAGCGAGCACAGAAACTGGGGCAGGAAAGGGCACGTCTGGAAGCTATCGTACTGGTTCTACAAACCATCAATAATGGACTTGATGACAGTCAGGAATTACTCGATATGGCTGTTGAGGAAAATGACGAGGACAGTATTCAGTCTGTAATGACGGATCTTGAAGACGTTGAAACAAAAGTGGCAGAGCTTGAGTTTCGTCGAATGTTTTCAGGTGAAATGGATTCCTGTAATGCTTTTCTGGATGTACAGTCGGGTTCGGGTGGGACAGAAGCCCAGGACTGGGCAGAAATGTTATTACGCATGTACCTGCGCTGGGGTGAAGCTCATGGATTCAAAACGGAATTAATTGAAGCATCACCAGGTGATGTTGCTGGTATAAAAAGTGCTACTATCCGTTTTGAAGGTGATTATGCCTACGGCTGGTTGCGCACAGAAACCGGTGTGCATCGACTGGTTAGAAAGTCTCCGTTTGACTCGGGTAATCGACGACACACTTCCTTTGCTGCTGTGTTTGTATCTGCTGAAGTCGATGATGATATCGATATAGATATTAACCCCGCTGATTTACGTATTGATGTTTATCGTGCCAGTGGTGCCGGTGGTCAGCATGTTAATAGAACGGAATCAGCAGTACGAATTACTCATAATCCGACAGGCACAGTGGTGCAGTGTCAGAATGATCGTTCACAACACAAAAATAAAGCCACTGCTATGAAGCAGCTTAAAGCGAAACTTTATGAGCTGGAAATGCAGAAGCGTCGCGGTGAGCAACAGGCACTGGAAGAAACCAAGTCTGATATTGGCTGGGGAAGCCAGATACGATCTTACGTACTGGATGCTTCACGCATTAAAGATTTAAGAACCAATGTTGAAACCGGTAATACACAGGCGGTTCTTGACGGTGGTATTGATATGTTTATCGAGGCCAGTCTGAAAAGTGGATTATAGGATGTGTGTGTAGATATGTTTATCAGGGTAAACCTGAAGAGTGGATTATAGGAAGCAATATTGAAATGCCTGTTAAGGGCGACCTGAAAAGCGACCTTTAATCTTATTTAAATAAAATTTTTTTAAGTAATTAATTATGACTGATAACCAGCAGAATACTGAAGAACAGATTGACGAAAACAAACTGATTGCGCAGCGACGTGAAAAGCTCAATGGTTTGAGAGAAAAGGGTAATGCTTTTCCTAACGATTTTCGTCGTGATGCACTAGCGGCAGAATTGCATGTGTCTTTTGGCGATCATAGTGCAGAAGAACTGGAGCAGGAACAGATAAGGGTGATGGTTGCAGGTCGTTTAATGGCTAAACGCATTATGGGTAAGGCCAGCTTTGCACAACTTCAGGATATGTCTGGTCGTATGCAGTTATTTTTGCAACGCGATAGTTTGCCTGAAGGTGTCTATAATGAAGGTTTTAAAAAGTGGGATGTGGGCGACATTATTGGTGCCGAAGGTGTTATGTTTAAAACCAAAACCGGTGAGCTTTCAGTTAAAGTTGATTCGGTTGTTCTGTTAACAAAATCCTTACGGCCATTGCCTGAAAAATGGCACGGACTTTCAGACCAGGAAACACGTTATCGTCAACGCTATGTTGATCTGGTTATGAATCAGGAAGTAAAAGATACTTTTATTAAACGTTCAAAAACAATTTCTTATATACGGCATTTTTTTGAAAACAAGGGGTTTCTGGATGTCGAAACACCCATGTTACAAACCATACCCGGTGGCGCAACAGCCAGACCATTTGTGACTCATCACAACGCACTTGATATGCCTATGTTTATGCGTATTGCACCAGAGTTATATTTAAAGCGTCTGGTTGTTGGTGGCTTTGAAAAGGTTTTCGAAATTAATCGTAATTTTAGAAATGAAGGATTATCCACTCGACATAATCCTGAATTTACCATGCTTGAATTTTACCAGTCATATGCTGATTACAAAGATTTGATGGATATTACTGAAGAACTGTTACGCGGCCTGGCGGAAGAAGTTGTCGGTACTACTCAGGTCACTTATCAGGGTGAGGTTTATGATTTTGGTAACCCCTTTGTACGGATGACGGTTTTTGATTCAATATTGCATTTCAAT
>JAPHQX010000095.1 GCA_026196035.1 Gammaproteobacteria bacterium | reverse complement strand
ATGTAGGCACAAACAAAAAATTTGCGTTTATTCGCGTCCATTTGCGTTTTCTTTTACTTTTATTAAGTTGTTTTTTGTTTTTAAAATTCTTAGATATGTTTTTATACCTGGTGCGTAATATTAGTATTAACCAGAACTTTGTATATTCCCGATTCCTTATCTTAATATAATCATTATCTATCTTTAATAGTTTCTACTCTGACCTGTTTGGTATTCTCATCACTGGCTTTGGTGACAGGCCAGCCATATTTACCTGACCATTGGCCGTTTTTGTAATCAATGTTTAACCAGCTGGGTACATAGGGTTTAAGGTTGCGAATAGTAAAGTCGGTGACCGGTGGTGGCCCGGCATAATCAGAGACAGGGCAGTCTTTGGTCATCACTGTGTTAAAGCGGATATAAATATGGTCTGTTAACTGTTGTGTGTCCTGCAGTGTTTTTTCAAATTCATCCTGTTCCAGTTGCCAGCAACCGCTCATGGGCTGTTCACTGTAAAAGGCCAGTCGCTTGCCCAGCAGGCAGCTAAAGTAAATCTGTATTTCAATGATTAATCGTGATGTTAGTTGCTGGCTTTGATCGGCGGCTGATCGACTGAGTTTGATGTCGATGTTTTTATCATGAAAGTTCAGCTGTTTTTTCATAGGGCTCTCATATCGATGTGTTATCGGAGCTTAATGTACCAAATTAAAGGGCTCAGAGGGATTAAAAAATAACCAGTTGTTGATTCATCTTACTCCCTTGCTGATTGCTTTTATGTAAGCTAGGCGTAGGTCTCTGTTGTTATCTGCAAGGAGCTATCGGTGAAACATGCTTTCATCATCTGGATATCAGGAATCCTATTATTGGTGTGTTCCTTCTCCGGTTACGGGTTTGATAACGGGCCGACCTGGTTCGGTTTTCAGTATTCTTTGAACACCTCGGGTGCCCGTACTCTGGGCATGGGCGGGACGGCTGTCGCTTCGGTTGATGATGCCAGTGCCAGCCTTATTAATCCAGCTGCACTGGTGCGTCTCTCGAAAACAGAATTTCGTTTCGACAGTAACTACCGGCATCTCGACGAAATTAATCAGCCGGGTGCCGATAATCTCGGTACAGGCGAGTCGATTCGTCTCGGACTTCAGGTTGAAGAAACTAGTCAGATCGATCCTGCACTGATGGCACTGGCAGCTCCGCTGGCGGATGGGCAAGCGGTTATCGGCCTGTTCTACCATGAGTTTTTGCCATACGACCGCTTCGTTACCGTTACCGACCCGCTCAGCGGGGGTATAGCCGAACAACATAATGTGATGTTTGATCTCGACGAGTTTGGGTTTTCTGTCGCGCGCAGCCTGTATGATGGCCAGCTCGCCATTGGCCTGTCAGCGAGTCTGGTGACCCTGAATATGGATATCAAATCAGTGCAGGATAGAACGCCACAGCCAGGCAGTTTTGATGGAGCTGAATTCACCAGCTACGGCAGCCAGGCAGAGCAGGAACCCATATGGCGTTTCGGGCTGCTTTACCGACCTGACGAATTCATGGCATTGGGTATCAATTACACGCTGACGCCCAACCCGGACTACACCATGACCACCGCCAATTCGGCTGCGACCGTCAACAGTGCCCAGCAAAACAGCTGTCAGGGAGATGTCAATATCGGCATACTTCCCGGTAATATTCCGGCCGGAAACTGGATCTGCAAAAGCTCGCTGCCATTGCCCAGCAGCCTGTCGATCGGCTTTGCCTATATTCCCGACGATGTCTGGACTCTGGCTATCGAGGCAATGTATATCGACTATAGTCGTATCACCAAGGAGTTCCACGCCGCCTATGCCTATCCCGGTGGTGACGTCACGATCATTCAGGAATATAGTGATTTCGAAGCAGAGGCAGTGGTTGAAGTTCACCTTGGGCTTGAGTATCTCACCCGTTTCAAACAGTATCCCCTGGCACTCCGCGCCGGATACTATTCTGATCCGGCCCATGACATCCGTTATCGTGGTAGCGATTCTACTTCGCAGATTATTTACCCGGGTGGTGAAGATGTGCAGCACCTCAGTGTCGGAGCCGGAATGCTATTTAAAGAAACACTGCAGGTGGACCTGGCACTGGATGCTGCAGATGATGACAGTTATCGGCTTGCTATTTCACTCGCCTATCGATATTAATCATACAAAAACTGAACAGCGCCGAGATTTATTTATTTTCCATCTGCTTTATTTCGGCCATTGCCATTTCAGGGGTTTCCAGGCTGATGGCCCCCAGCTGTTTGCTGCGAAATTCATTGAGTAATAACTCAGCGGCTTTGTGCAGATTAACTGTACCGCCACCCTGCAGACAGCCACGATTGCGGCCGATGCTTTCCAGGGCATCCATATCATTTTTTGGCAGGGTTTTTAATTTATAACGCTGCATTAACAGATCCGGGTAGGCCTTTAAAAAATAATCCGCTGCATAGAGTGCGACATCATCATATTCCATGGCCGTGCTTTTGATGGCACCGGTAATCGCCAGTCGATAGCCGGTGTTTTCATTATGAATCTTGGGCCACAAAAAACCCGGTGTATCCATTAGCTGGATGCCGTTCTCCAGAATAATTTTCTGCTGACGTTTGGTCACCGCCGGTTCATTGCCTACTTTGGCAATGGTGCGCCCGCTCAATATATTAATAATGCTCGACTTGCCGACATTGGGAATCCCCATGATCAGCACCTGAATCGGTCGGGTGGTCAGATTTCTATCGGGAAAAAACTGCCGGCAGAGCTGCAATGTCTGTTTGATCTGATCCGGTTGCTCACGGCTCACGGCGCGGGCCTTGATATTACGTTCGGCCTGAAAGTAATCGATCCACTGCTGTGTGATTAACGGGTCGGCCAGATCGGCTTTATTGAGTAATTTAATACAGGGTTTGTTACCGCGCAGTTTATTAACCTCAGGGTTTTCAGAACTGTAGGGTATACGGGCATCCAGTACTTCGATAATCAAATCGGTTTTAGGCATGACCAGTTTGATCTCTTTATTGGCCTTATGCATATGCCCGGGGTACCACTGAATTGCCATAACGTGTCACTGAATAATTAAAATCCCGCTAAGTCTATCGTATATCAGGGGCAATCCAAGTGAAAATGCGCAAAACCTGCCCGCCGGTTTATCATGCTGACTAAAGAGGTAACAATCATCCGCTACAGAGATTACAATCTCAGGCAGACCATTTGATGTCAGACCGATACCAGGGGGATTCATGAGCGAAGATGCATTCGAACTCATTAAACTGAAATTACGAGACTTTGCCGAACAACGTGACTGGAACCAGTTTCATTCGCCGAAAAATCTGGCCATGGCCCTGAATGTCGAAGCCGCAGAACTGCTGGAACATTTTCAATGGCTGACAGAACAGCAATCCGCCTCGCTGGATACAGACACATTAAAAGAAGTCGCCGATGAAATTGCCGACATACAGGTTTACCTGATCCGTCTGGCCGATAAACTGGATGTTGATATTGTTTCAACCACACTGGCGAAAATAGATAAAAACGCAGAAAAATATCCGGCAGATAAAGTGCGCGGCCAGTCAAAAAAATATAATAAGTACACAGATTAACGGCTGAAATTATTTCAGCCCTGTATTAATAAACCCTGAGAATTCATTTGCATGCTTAGTTATCGCCATGCCTTTCATGCCGGCAATTATGCCGATGTTCTGAAACACATCGTATTGTGCCAGTCACTGGATTATTTAATTCAGAAACCCGCGCCCATTCTGTATATCGATACCCATGCCGGTGCCGGGCAATATGCCCTGCGCAGCAAAAAATCAAAACAGACAGATGAATATAAAAACGGCATAGGTGCGCTGGATTTTTCAAAACTGCCCGAATCCATCAACAGTTATAAAAAAATAGTGCAGCCCGCATTTTCAGCAGGCTATTACCCCGGCTCGCCGTTACTGGCCGCACAAATGTTGCGCGAGCAGGATAAGCTAAGCCTGTTTGAAATGCACTCAACAGACTGCCCGTTACTCAAACAGCTGTTTGAAAAAGATAGAAGAGTCAGGGTCAACGACAGTGATGGATATCATTCACTCAAAGCCCTGTTGCCAGCCAAACAGGCGCGGGCCGTGGTGTTGATTGATCCATCATACGAAGTCAAAAGTGATTTTGATCTGGTGGTTGAGGCGATTAAAAATGCACATCAAAGAATGGCCACGGCAGTAATTATGGTGTGGTATCCCATTGTTGATCGGGCGAGGGTAGAGAAGTTTATCAAAAGCATCTGTAACACAGGCATTCGTGACATCTGGCGATATGAACTGGCCATGCAGGAAGATAGCGACGGCTATGGCATGACCGGTAGCGGCATGCTGGTGATCAACCCTCCCTGGGTGCTGGCTAAACAGATGCGGGAATGTTTGCCTTTACTGGCTGAACAGATGGTGAGTGAGAGTGGTTATTTCGTTGTGGAAGAGCTGGTTGGGGAATAGCTGAGTCTTTAAGCGGGTAGGCACCTGGCAATCACTTAATAATAAAGACTTAAATGATAAACAGATCACTGAAACGATGACGAGCTGGAGGCATTAACAGGCGTAGAGAGTCAGGCCTTCCTTTGATAGCAAAATAATTATATAGAAGCAGAGCGATTAAAAAATAATCTTGCCATCATCTCTGGTTATTAAAGTTCCCAGGGATAGCCGATAAATATCTGCGGTTCAAATCCTTCATGTCCATAGGCCATGTCAGCGCGAAAGACCACGCCCGAAGCGGTGACCATTCTTATACCAACGCCATAGGATTCTCGCCATGTGTCACCCAGTTCACCTCGAGTGTCTGCTGTGCTGGCCATTTCAAAAAAGCCCGCGACCTGTATCGCGGTGCGAACATCTTTCATGATGAAAAGATTGAAGGGAGTGGATTCATCGGTGAGGTTCCAGCGAAACTCTGTACCGTAAAACTGGGTATGGGCACCGCTGTATCTTCCCTGGGGATAGGATCGCAGATAACTAAAACCACCCATGGAGGTTGCCGTGCCGTAAGTGTTGTTGGCAATGGTGTTGTTGATGACTTCGATACAAAACTGTTGTTGCTGTGCAGTGAGTGACGGGTCACTGCAGTTGATGCCCTGCTGGTTCTGAAGGTTGATCGGGTCAGTTTCGCCCTGTTGTTTAACAGTGGCGTCGGAGCGCAGAAAATTAAAAGCCCAGGTACTGAATCTACCAACAGGCAGGTAGGCGGTCATGCTGTAGTCCATGACATAAAAGTCTGGCCCGGAATCGCTGGGTGGTGTTGCAAATCGGGTTATATTTAAACGAAAGCCACGTCGTGGATCAGCATAATCATCGGTCAGGTCAAGGCGGGTACCAACCAGTGTGGTTTTGGTCCATTCACGTACCGCATCCTGGGCATCAATAATAATGTTGCCGTCTTTATCTCGAATGGTGTCCAGTTGTGAAGCCCCCCTGTACCAGCCACCATAGAGTTCGAGGCGACGGTCAAAAAATGTCGCTGTCATTCTGCCGCCATAATAAACTGTGTCGCTCAGGTCGAGCAGACGAAAGTCATCTTTCAGGGTATCCATGCCGCGACTGCTGTAACTCATGAACTGCACTTTACTGATGTCGCTGTAGCCGATATCGAGAATAAGTTTTTGCGGAATGATGTGAATATCGGATATGCCGCCGGCAAAACCTTTTACTTCACCACCCAGTATGATGGCGTAAGCATCGGTATAGCTATCCGCCATATTCATTTTGCCGCCGACCAGGCCGATACCCGAACCAAGGCCAGGAAGACTATAAGGGTAAGGAAAGACTGCGTAACCGGGGCTTGTAGTAAACTGATCTTTGCGGCGTTCAGTAATGTAGGATGCGATGGCGGCATCTACATCCGTTATGTCGTCCTTTTCTTCGGCGGCCACTGCCGGAACAACAGGGGAGTACAAACAAAATATGATTAAACAGTGTTTGAAAATGTTGAACATGATGTGATCCTCACAAACATGCTTCTATTAATAAACTTTTATTAGCCATAAGTCTAGCGGGTGTTTGATAAAGATCAGAATAATAGGGCTAGATCATGAAATCCGGGTCAGAGACCAATTGTTTAAAATAGTAGAGAATATTGTTCTCTGATCCAGATTTTTTATCAACTTTAATTTAGAGATCGTTAGCAAACAGGCCTTTGGCTGTCTTTTTTATTTTCTTTGCAGCTTTTTTTTCTTTTGGTGACATTGCGGCTTTCTTCTTGCTCTCTCTATTCGTTTTCTGTTCTTTGCTCATGTTATTCTCTTTTAATAATAAGTGGATTATCCAGTACGGAAAAAAGCGATGGAGGATTAAAGAAATCTTTCTATCGCTGGTGATATGTAATCAGTTCTTTATGGGTAAAACACATTGATTCTTTTCCAGGTGATAGGGCTGATTACATTCCCATACATGACCTGAATAACCAATATGTGCATTATCCGGTAGATTCAATGCAACGCAGAGCGTCTTGTTCTTTTTATAGCCCCGTTCACATTCCCAGCCCGGGCCATAGGACGATTCCTTCAGATATCCGTTAGCCGGTACCTTTATGAAAATGCAGGTATTATCAACTTTCAAATATCCACGATTACATTGCCATCTATAACCGGAATAATCTAAATAAGCATTCTCGGGTATTTTGATTTGAATACAGCTTTCATTTTTATTATTAAACCCATGATGGCATTCCCATCCACGACCATAAGATTTATTGGTTGCATAGGCATTAGCCGGTATTATGATCGCTTCGCAGATATCGTTATTTTCTCTATAACCCAAATTACAGTTCCAGCCATCACCGTAACTTTTCAGTGTTGCGTTTTCAGGCATAATGCCCTGGTTGGCAAAAGCAGAGTCTGGAGACGCTGCTACAAAGGCTAAAAAAAGCAACACGCAAAGTGACATGGTGCGTGTTCGTCGTAATTGACACATGTTTTATTCCTTTTAAATTAAATCTGGTAACCTTCTGTAGAGCTATCATGTATGGCAGATATATCTGCATTTTTTCAAGCACGCCGGCGGTTGTCGTGTAATTGACTAAAAGACAGCTCTGGCCATCAATTCGGATACTTCCTGATAGGTCAGTTCAACTGTTATTAGGCAGCTATCACAGGACAGGACTTCTGTAATAGCCAGAAAAGGCAGGGTAGATACACTATCTTACACCCGTAAGGCATTTGCCCCTAATGCTTAATGATATTCAATTAAAAGTGCCAGTGCCCCTGGGTTTGTCATTTTCAAACAAACATCTTTTATCTTTACTCATCTGTGTAGGCATCACTCACAAGTGCAGGTTATACTTTGGCTCATTTTAAGCGTCCTGGTTTTATAAGAAATCATCATGCAAGCCATTGTTTCAATATCTAATTTATCTAAAACCTATACGGGTGGATTTCAGGCGCTGAAGAATGTCAGCCTGGACATCGAGTCTGGAGAAATTCTGGCGTTGCTCGGGCCCAATGGTGCGGGTAAAACCACCCTGATTTCGGCGATCTGTGGCATTGTGAATGCCAGTTCGGGTTCGGTCACGGTTGCGGGCCATGACATTATTTCTGATTATCGCATTACCCGTAGTTTAATTGGCCTGGTCCCACAGGAGCTTACCCTCGGTTCTTTTGATACGGTGTGGGAGACGCTGTGTTTTAGTCGGGGGTTATTCGGTAAAAAACCCGACCCTGCATTGATTGAGCAACTGTTGAAAGACCTGTCGCTGTGGGAGAAAAAAGACAGTGAACTGATGGCCTTATCCGGTGGTATGAAACGTCGAGTGCTGATTGGTAAGGCGCTGGTGCATGAACCCCGGGTGCTGTTTCTGGATGAACCCACGGCGGGTGTCGACGTAGAACTGCGGAAAGATATGTGGGCACTGGTGCGGCGTCTACGTGAATCTGGTGTCACCATTGTGCTGACTACTCATTATATAGAGGAGGCTGAGGAAATCGCCGATCGTGTTGGTGTGATTAATAACGGTGAACTTCTGCTGGTGGATGATAAACAGGCACTGATGCAGAAACTGGGCAAAAAGCAGATGGTGGTAGAACTTAAAGATGCCGTCAGTGAAATACCCGACAGGTTAGTTGAATGGGCGCTGGAACTTTCGGATGATGGCCATCAACTCACCTACACCTATGATTCAGGTAATCCGCACACGGGCATAGCCAGTTTGTTGCGCGCGATCAGTGACGCCGGTTTGTTGTTAAAAGATATCCAGACCTCACAAAGTTCCCTTGAAGAAATTTTTGTTAACCTGGTGAAGAAAACATAATGAATATTTACGCCATTAGAGTGATTTATAAATATGAAATGCTACGTTTCAGAAACACATTAATGCAGAGTTTTGCTTCCCCGGTGATTTCTACAGCACTATATTTTGTTGTTTTTGGTTCAGCCATTGGTTCTCGTATCGAAACCATCAATGGCGTTTCTTATGGTACATTTATTGTGCCGGGTTTGATGATGCTGACATTGTTGACGCAGAGTATTGCTAATGCTTCATTCGGCATATTCTTTCCAAAGTTTACCGGCACTATTTATGAAGTCATGTCCGCGCCCATATCATTTTTTGAAATTCTTATTGGTTACGTCGGTGCAGCGGCTACCAAGTCGATGATTATTGGACTGGTGATTTTAGGCACTGCCGGATTTTTTGTGCCACTGAATATTGCTCACCCATTCTGGATGATGGGTTTT
>JAPHQX010000078.1 GCA_026196035.1 Gammaproteobacteria bacterium | reverse complement strand
CGTTATATCGTTACGAAAAGATAATTCACAGTGTAATTTTTTATAGGTCTGTAACATTTGCTTAATATCCGGGACCGGGTCATCCATGCCACAATGTGCCCAGATTACAGTGAGCTCAGGTTGCATATTGAGTAGAGCCTCAATAGTTTCGGCATCACTGTGTGCGCTGATGACCAGTTTATGATCGGCTGCCAGTTGCATGATTTTCTGAATAATATCTGTATCTTTATGTTGCCTGAATAGATGAAATTCCCCCAGGCCTTTGTAGAAACCTTTTTTAAGCTGTTGTTTTATGTGGTTAATAATCGTCGGGTCTGAGTGCCAGGTATTACGGTCACGGATATTACGGTAAGGGCGCAAAAAAGGAATGACCTGCTCAGGGTTTAGCTGGTAAAGCGTTTCTGTTCCTGATGTGGGTGTGCTCGAAACGATGGCGCGTTGAATATTATTTTCACTAAGCAGGCGTAGTGCCTCCTCAGGTTTAAGCATGCCCCAGATGTCCTGATTGTAATGAATATGGCCGTCATTTAATTCATAGGCATCTGCTGAGGTCGATATGAAAAATAAAATGATGGCCAGTCGTAAAAACATGTTACGAATTGTTGTTATGAATAGGTGGCGAGTGCCTGTCCCATTCTGACTGTGTTATCCGGGCTAATGAGATCATCCAGGTTGATATTTTCACCCATTAACATAACCACGGTTGAGCCCAGATTAAAACGTCCCATTTCAGCGCCTTTATCCAGTCGTATGTCTACGTTTTCATATTTGGTGTGAACAATTTTATTTTTGCTCGGTGGTGTTATAGAGCCTGCCCACACGGTATCAATGGCTGAAACATTAATAGCACCAACCAAAATCATAATCATTGGACCGGCTTCGGTTTCAAAGGCGCAGACCAGTCTTTCATTACGGGCAAACAATCGTGGTACGGTATTGACTGTATGAGGCGCAACACTGAATAAACGTCCGGGCACATAAACCATATCGGTTAATTTACCGGCTATTGGCATGTGTATGCGATGGTAGTCCCGGGGCGATAAATAAAGAGTGGCAAATTTTCCATTTACAAAGGGTTTCGCCAGTGTTTCGTTTCCACCCACCAGCTCCAGTAAACTGTAGTCACGTTTCTTGGCCTGAAATACACGACCGTTTTTAATGGGTTGTGCCTGGCTGACAGTACCGTCAACAGGACATAATAATGTAGTATTGCCTGAAGCGAATGGACGGGCATCTTTTTTTAAAGCACGGGTAAAGAAAGCATTCAGGTTTTTATAAGCATAGGGATTACTTTCTTCGGCTTCACCCATATTGACTTCATGAAGTGATAGATAAACATTCAGGCTTAATTTTTTGATCGGTGTCCATTCTATTCTGGCGATATGAAAAACCAGCCAGGATATTAGATGATGAGGAAGAAAATAAAACGGTGATGATTTTAAGTAATCGAGCATAATTATATCTTAGTGTTGGTGTTGGCTGTGATCCATCTGCATGGCTGATTTCTCTACAACAAATTCGACTGTGAAACTATCGCCACTGTTAAGTCTGATGACTAACTCGCTTGTGTCGCCATCCTTCAGGCGGCGTGCAGGTTTGAATAACATTAAATGGTAACTGCCATGTTCCAGTTTGAGTGATCCGTGTGCGGGAATGATCAGCTTCGATTGTGGCAGCATTCGAGCGATGCCGTTTTCTTCTTTTGATAAATGCATTTCAATACGGCCAAAATCCTTACTGTTAACAGACACTATTTCTGCCGTTTCGTTCGAACTGTTTTTGATGGTCATAAAGCCAGCCATGACCTGTGTGACCGGTGGCGCTTCAGGTATCCATGCATTGTTGACCATGAGATGGTGCGCGTAACTGCTGGTCGAGAACAGGGAAAGGATGAAAATAGATAAAATCAGCTGTGCTTGCTTAATCAATGCCTGGCTCCGTGAATGAATAGGGTCTTGGGATTATATGCATGCTCGTTTATCATGCAATGAATTAAATCAAGGGATATCAGTAAATGAGCTCAATTGAACAGGTTGCAGATGAATTAATGACTTTGCGTGATTGTGTGCGTTGGGGTGTCAGTCGTTTTCATGAAGCCGGGATTTTTTATGGTCATGGCATGTCTTCGGCGCTGGATGAGTCTGTTTATCTATCCCTGTTTGCAGTAAATCTGGCTCATGATTTTTCTGATGATTATTTCGACTGTCGTCTGACCCGTGACGAAAGAATCAGGGTGCTCAGTTTGCTGAAAAGCCGTATCGATGAGCGTAAGCCTGCAGCCTATTTAACCCATGAAGCCTGGTTTGCCGGACTCAAGTTTTATGTTGATGACAATGTACTGGTGCCCCGTTCACCCATTGCAGAGCTCATTGAAAATCGTTTTGAGCCCTGGGTAGTGCCCGAGCAGGTGGATAGTATTCTCGATTTATGTACCGGCAGTGGCTGTATTGCTATTGCCTGTGCTTACGCCTTTGACTGGGCTGATGTGGATGCCGTGGATATTTCTTCATCAGCGCTGGATGTGGCCGAGCGTAATGTGGCTGATCATCAGCTGGAAGACAGGGTTAATCTCATTGAGTCGGACCTGTTTTCTGATGTGCCACCGAGGAAGTACGATATTATCGTGAGTAACCCACCTTATGTAGATGCAGAAGATATGGCCAGCCTGCCTAATGAATATCTGCATGAGCCGGGTCTGGGGTTAGCGGCGGGTGAAGATGGTCTGGATCTGGTGATACCTATTTTGCAGCAGGCACGGGAGTTCCTCACAGATCAGGGTATTCTGGTAGTTGAAGTGGGTAACTCTCAAATGGCATTGCAGGAAACATTCTCGCAGGTGCCTTTTTACTGGCTGGAGTTTGAACGGGGTGGTGATGGAGTGTTTTTATTAACAGCTGAGCAGCTGGATGAGTTTCAGACATATTTTGACAAGGCCTGAAATAAAATCAGCCTGATTATTCAACAGGCTTGAGTTTTAACATGGGCAGGTTAAACCAGAAACTGGCACCATTCTGTAGATTGTTATAGGCGCCAATGCTGCCATCATGCAGGTCGATGAGTTCTTTGCAGATGGGCAGTCCCAGTCCATTACTATCTTCACCATCTGTTGCTTTATTGCTGAATTTAGCGCCTTTAATAAAAAGATTTTTTAGATCACTATCACTGAGGCCAGGGCCTGTGTCGCTGATTTCGGTGCTGATCATGTCGCCTGATGATTTAATCGAAATGGTAACCATGTCACCATTAGAACAAAACTTAATGGCGTTGCCCACACAGTTATCCATAACCTGGGAGATGCGTGTACGATCTGCTTCTATGACCAGTTTTTCTTCTGAGTATTTGGTGATCAGACCAATTTTCTTCTCGTTGGCACGTTCACGGTGTCTTTCAATAACTTCATTTGCCAGCTGGGTTAAATTAACCGGCGATTTGGTGAGTTGAATTTGTCCCAGTCCTGATGCCTGCATATTGAGTACACAGTCGGCAATATTCTGTACATAAGCGGCTGATTCACTGATGGATGTCATGTTTTTCATGATGTCTTCAGCATTCATTTCATTGCTGGCCAGTTTGAGTCGCGCCTTATTGGCGAGATCTCTTATATAGGTCAGTGGTTTACGCATATCATGGCTGGCAGTATTAATGAATTCAGCATTCAGCAGTGACAGCTGGGTGAGAGTTAACTGGGTTTGTATGCGAGCAATTAGTATGGGGAAATTAATGGGCTTGGTGACATAGTCGTTTGCACCCAGTTCAAGTGCACGGACGATACGTTGATCTTCATTAATGGCGGTGACCATGATGATAGGCAGTTCGACCATGGAGTAGGTTTCGCGCAGGGTGTGTAATACCTGTAAACCCATGATTTCCGGCATCATGACATCCAGTAGCAGTAGATCTGGTTTTTTTACCTTAACCATATCCAGAGCCTGCTGGCCATCTTCTGCAAAACGCAGATTGCTGAGGTTTTTGTGTATAAGGAACTGTTTCATGACGTCCCGGTTTAAAGGTTCGTCTTCAGCAATCAGAATATCAGGTGCATTTAATATCATATATTTTTTATAGTTGTTGATATTTTCAGACCACTATAAAGGTATAGGTAGCATGATGACAAGTTGATTTGTGAACAAAAAATGATCGAAATGGAGTCATCGCTGATTTCATGGCGTGAATTTATAAAATAGACAGGTTAAGATTCAGCCTTGATTAAATCCCGGGGATAAATTGTGTCTGGAAATACTATTGGCAAACTGTTTACTGTAACTACCAGCGGCGAAAGCCATGGTCCAGCCTTGCTGGCAATAGTGGATGGTTGTCCCCCGGGGCTGGAAATATCAGAAGCGGATTTACAGCTGGATCTGGATCGTCGTCGTCCCGGTACTTCCCGTCATACGACACAACGTAGAGAGCCTGATCAGGTGAAGATTCTATCCGGTATTTTTGAAGGTAAAACTACGGGTACACCGATTGGGCTGATGATTGAAAACGTCGATCAGCGTTCCAAAGACTACGGCAATATTATGGACACCTTTCGCCCCGGTCATGCAGATTATACTTATACGCAGAAGTACGGTTTTCGTGATTATCGTGGCGGTGGTCGATCATCGGCCCGGGAAACTGCGATGCGAGTTGCGGCCGGTGCTATTGCAAAAAAATACCTCAGACAACGTCATGGTATAAAGATCCGCGGTTATTTATCACAGCTAGGTCCGATCAGGATCGAAAGCCATGACTGGGATCAGGTACATCAGAATCCTTTTTTCTGCCCGGATGCTGGAAAAGTAAAACAGATGGAAGAGTATATGGATGCCCTGCGTAAGGAAGGTAATTCAGTGGGCGCAAAAATATCCGTTATTGCAGAAGGCGTGCCGCCGGGTTTAGGTGAGCCCATATTTGATCGTATGGATGCAGAAATTTCCTATGCCATGATGAGTATTAATGCTGCCAAGGGTGTAGAGATTGGTGGCGGCTTTGCCTGTGTTGAAGCTAAAGGCACAGATTTTAGAGATGAAATAACTCCCGAAGGTTTTTTGAGTAATCATGCCGGCGGTATTCTGGGAGGTATTACCTCGGGTCAGAATATTGTCGTACATACTGCGTTCAAACCGACATCAAGTCTGCGTCTTCCAGGGCGGAGCGTGGATAAAAATGGTCAGTGCATTGATGTGGTGACTGAGGGGCGTCATGATCCCTGTGTTGGTATCAGAGCAACGCCTATATGTGAAGCCATGCTGGCCATGGTATTGATGGATCACGTGATGCGCTTTGATGCACAGTGTGGCGATGTGCAAAGTGGTGTGCCTGTTATTCCTGCAGGGAAAGATTAAGAAAAATCCACAAATCGCGAAGCGCCCTGAGTTTTTCGAAGGGGTTTTTGCCCGAGCACGCAAATGCTTTTATAGGTCGTGCTTTAATTATTTATTTACAGTTAGCGGTAGTTACTTTACAAATTGTCATCCCGAGTGAAGCTAAAGAATGATAGAAATGCATACATATTTTTTATTCGAGTTTATTTGCGTTCATTTGCGGAAATCTTTATAAAATAACATGCCTGATTCTGTTCCTTACTGGCGTCTGTCCGGTTTTTATCTGTTTTATTTTGCTTCCCTGGGTGTGCTGGTGCCTTACTGGGGATTGTATCTTCAGTCATTGAGTTTTGATGCAAAAGCCATTGGTGAATTAATGGCAATCATAATGGCGACTAAAATTATTGCACCTTATATCTGGGGCTGGATAGCCGATCATACAGGCAAAGGTATTCTGATTATTCGCATTGCTGCTATCTGTTCTCTACTGGCATTCTTTGGTGTTTTTATGAGTTCAGAATTCTGGTGGCTGGCAATAATAATGGTAGTGTTCAGTTTTTTCTGGAATGCCGAATTACCCCAGTTTGAAGCTAACACCATGAACCATCTGGGTAAAGATACGCATAAATACAGTGTGATTCGTCTATGGGGTTCAATGGGTTTTATTTTGTCTGTAGTCGGCGTGGGGGTTTTGCTTGATTCCTATGAATTAACACTGGTGCCTCAGGTTATAGTTGTTCTTTTTGTGGGCATTGCCATCAGTAGTTTTCTGGTACCAGAAAAAAATACTTACAGGCATTTGCATCAGGATGGTCCTATCGTTGATGTATTAAAGCAGCCAGTTGTTATTGCTTTGTTACTGGTCTGTTTTCTTGCGCAATTAAGTCATGGGCCTTATTACACATTCTATTCAATATTTTTAAAACAGCATAATTACGATAGCAGTACCCTGGGCTGGTTATGGGCACTGGGTGTAATTGCAGAAATAATTGTTTTTCTG
>JAPHQX010000049.1 GCA_026196035.1 Gammaproteobacteria bacterium | reverse complement strand
ATTTGCCTTCGCCTTTTTTCATGCTGTCACCGCATTTGCCTTCAGCAAGTTGAATCTGCTGAGTAGATACTTTGCTCATGCCAAATGGATTGTTGTCTGCATTAGCCGCTGAGCTAAGAGACAGTAACAGCATGATGCTTAGAGATGCTATGATTGATTTCATTATTGTTTTCCTTTGAGTGAATTAATATTAATAAGCTTGTAATAAACCAGGGCTAGTCTAGCCTGATGGGTGAATTTAGGACATAGGTATTTTATAAAAGTTCATGCCTGGTTCACAAATTTATTTTCAGATTATTAGCGGGTTTGAGACAGTTTTTTCAGGCAATCTAGATATGCCTGTTCATCAGGTGCAATTGCATTCTGTTGGGCAGTCCAGAGTGCTTCACCAAGGCATTCCATCATTTGATGTTCGGCTTCGTGAGGTGACCCCATTTTTTTTGTTAGTGACCTAAAGCACATAGTAATACCAATAGGCCTGTTGGTTGCAACCTGTTCTCTAAGCGCCAGATGCATTCCCATATGAAGAAACGGGTTGGTCTGACCTGACTCAGGGAAGAAATCGGTTAATAAATTACTGATTTGTTTCTGATATTCTGGATGTTCCTGTATCACCGTGACAATCTGCTGTTCAAGTGGCTGCAGGGGCAGGCCCTGCTGGAATCGAGTCCAGGCATCATGGTATGCCTTGCGTAACTGGTTTCTGTCATTGCCAAAAATCATTCGATGATTTTACCTTTGAATTCACACAGGTCTTCTATGATACATGATCCGCAACGGGGTTTACGTGCAATGCAGGTGTATCGGCCATGGAGAATTAACCAGTGATGAGCATCCAGTTTAAATTCTTCCGGGATGAATTTGATTAATTTTTTTTCGACCTCAAGAACTGTTTTTCCGGGAGCTAGTTTTGTTCTGTTGGAGACGCGAAAAATATGAGTGTCGACAGCGATGGTCGGGTGACCAAAAGCAGTATTGCGAACGACGTTTGCAGTCTTGCGGCCAACACCGGGTAATGCTTCAAGTGCAGCCTGGTTATCGGGTACTTCTCCATGGTGTTGATCCAGTAACTGCTGGCAGGTCTTAAGTATGTTCTTACCTTTGCTGTTATAAAGACCGATAGTCTGGATATATTTCTTAAGCCCTTTATCTCCCAGTTTAAGAATGGCTTCAGGTGTATTGGCAACAGGAAACAGTTTTGCTGTGGCCTTATTGACACCTTTGTCAGTTGCCTGGGCAGAGAGGATAACCGCAATAAGTAACTCAAATGAAGAGGTGTAATTTAGTTCAGTTGTGGGGTTCGGGTTTTCAGCTTTTAAACGAGTAAAAATCTCTCGTCGTTTTTGTGCATTCACTTATACAGTTGCCTCGGTACCTGTGTTAATCAGCACATTGGCCGGGCGCTTTGCCATGCGTTTATCTATGATGTTTTTTAGAGCAATAATTAAACCCAGTCCAATAAAAGCGCCTGGAGGTAAAATAGCTAAGAGTAAACCGGAATAATCATCAATTAATACGACGGTCCAGTTTCTGGCTATTTCACCAAACATTAAATGTGAATCAGCGAACAGGGTGCCATGTCCAAGTGCTTCTCTCATTGCGCCAAGTAATACCAGTACGGCAGCAAAACCCAGGCCCATCATCAGTCCATCCAGTGCGGAAGGTAATATTCTGTTTTTTGAGGCAAAGGCTTCAGCACGTGCAAGAATACTGCAATTAGTGACTATGAGGGGTATGAAAATACCCAGAATATTGAAGAGCTCATGAAAATAAGCGTTCATCGTTAGTTCGATTGTGGTGACTATTGAAGCAATGATCATTACAAAAACCGGTACTCGAACTTCTGGTCTGACAAAATGACGAATACTGGAAACAATGGTGTTAGAGATAACCAGTGTTAGTAGTGTTGCAATACCCAGGCCAAGGCCATTAATAACAGTGCCTGTTACTGCCAGTAATGGACAGAGTCCCAATAGTTGCACCAGCGCAACATTGTTGTTCCATAACCCATTTTTGTTGATTTCTGTATAATTAACGTCACTCATCGGCAGTGCTATTCAGTAATTTTTGCTTATTGTGTTTAAAGTATATCAAAGATTGATGTACGGCTTTCACTATTGCACGAGGGGTAATGGTGGCGCCTGTGAGTTGATCGAATTGTCCACCATCTCTTTTGACCTTCCATCCATGCAGGTCATGGCTGTCGAGAGACATGTTATTAAAACCGAGAATCCAGTTGCTTCTTTTGGTTTCAATAGCATCACCCAGGCCAGGGGTTTCCTTATGGCTGATAACACGAACGCCGGCCAGTGTTCCATCGGCACGAATGCCCACCAGTAATTTAATGGCTCCTGCATAACCATCTGGCGCAATTGCAGGAAGAATGACAGCCGTTACGATCTTATCTTTTTTTGCCTGATAGGCGGTGGATGTTTCAGTTTGTCCAAGGCGGCTATCAGGGTAGAGGTTAATGGTTTCATTTATCAAATCATTGTCATACGTGTTTGCAGGTAAAATATTATTTAAAGTGCGTAACATTGCACGACGCTCATTTTCAGCAATCTGCTTTTTTGTGCCTTCATAGGTAGTGCCTACAAGGCCGCTGCCAATGATGGCAAACAGCATTAGTAACAGGCCGGTGGTGATAATCTGTTTGCTGTTATTCATCCTGATCCTCTTTATGATAACCAGGGATTTCATACCATTGATGGCCATAAGCTCTAGGCATGGTGTAGTAATCAAGTAATGGCGCTGCCATGTTCATCAGTAAGACTGCAAATGCGATTCCGTCTGGATAACCGCCCCAGGTACGAATAATGAAAATCAGCAGACCTATACCCATGCCATATAACCAGCGCCCCTTGCGTGTTGTGCTGGCAGTGACAGGGTCCGTTGCAATGAAGAATGCACCGAGCATGATGCCACCACTGAATAAATGAAATGAAGGAGGTGTAAAACTGGCATAATCGTAAAGTGCAAAGCTATTCGATAGAAAAAATAGCATGCCCAGTACACCGGCAGGTATACGCCAGTCGATAAGTCGTTTATAGGCAAGCCATATGCCACTGGCTAAAAATAATCCATTAATCCATTCCCAGCCTACTCCGGATAGCGAGCCAAATAGAGGGCCATAAGTTTTATGTTGATGAATATCATTTATGCTAAGTTCCAGTCCCAGTTGTACTTTTAATGTATCCAGTGGTGTTGCCATGGTAATGGCATCCCATGAAAATCGATCGGGTGCAATACCTGTAAAAATCAGTTTAAATGTTTCTATGAAATTAAGATGTGTATAACCTTCAATTAATGGTGGCACCCATTGGGTCATTTCTCTAGGAAAGGAAATGATAACCACAACATATCCGGCCATTGCAGGATTGAAAGGATTGAAACCAAGGCCGCCATATAGATGTTTTGCAAAAATAATAGCAAATGCAGTTCCGATAACTGTTAGCCACCAGGGGGCTAGCTGAGGCAAAGCCAGTGCTAATAAACATGCAGTCACAATAGCACTGCCATCTGTAAGATAAGGTTTGACCGGGCGGTTACGTAAAACCAGCATCAGAGCTTCGCATGTAAGCGCAGTGAGGGATGCAATAATAATGTTAATAAAAACACCCCAGCCAAAGAAAACAATTGCCGCAATAGTTCCCGGGATTAGTGCGAGCAATACTTTTTGCATTACCTGGTCTACAGTGATGGCCTGATTTTGATGAGGTGAGCTGGCGGTTTTAAATAACATGATTTTTATTCGACCTTTGATTGCTGTCTGCGACTATCAGCTTCTTCAATTAATTTTTGCTGTGCCTCTGTCAGGTTTTCTACATTTTTAGGGTTTATGCCGGCTTGTTCTTTTTTTTCTTTAACACGCGCGAGTGCAGCTTCAATAGCAGCCTGTTTCGGGTCTTTGTCAGCAGTTTCCGGATTTTCCTGTTTCTTTTTGGCAAGCATTTCTTTTTTCTTGCGTAAACGTTCTTCACGTTCCTGCTTTTCTTTTTCCAGTCGTGTTTGTCTAAAATCATGCCTTATACGGGCATGATCTGATTTTTGTCGATCTCTTTCCAGATTCCAGATTTCTGTTTTTGCAAAACGATAATATTGCACCAGTGGTATCTGGCTGGGGCAAACATAAGCGCAGCATCCGCATTCAATGCAGTCGAATAAATGGTAGTCCTGAACTTTGTCAAAATTTTTCGAGCTTGCATACCAGTAGAGTTGTTGAGGTAGTAACGTCGCAGGGCAGACACGTGCACATTCACCACAACGTATGCAGGGCATGACTCTACGCTGTGTTTGTTGATCATCAGATGATTCGACTAGCAGGCAGTTACAGCCTTTAATAATAGGAAGTTGATCGGTGGTTAAGGTGAAGCCCATCATCGGGCCTCCCATAACAAGGTGATCTGCATTTTCTTTATAGCCACCACACTGTGAAATTAATTCAGACATGGGCGTGCCAATCAGGGTGTCCAGGTTCTGAGGCTTTTTAACGCCTTTTCCAGTGATAGTCACTATGCGGGATATTAAAGGTTTACCAAAATGAATGGCCTGATGGATAGCAGCCATGGTACCGACATTTTGTACAACAGCACCAATATCCGCAGGCAGGCCATTACTGGGAACCTCCTTACCTGTAATGACTTTAATCAGCTGTTTTTCACCGCCGGTAGGATAAAGAGCTGGAATTGAAATTACTTTTATATTTGTGGTGTTGTTTTTTTTAATGGCCTGTTTTAACGCGCCAATGGCTTCTGGTTTATTGCTTTCGATAGCAATTATGCCATTGTCTGAATTTAGGACGTGTAAACTGATTTGAATGCCTGAAATAATTTCATCTGCTCTTTCACGCATTAGCATGTCATCACAGGTGATATAAGGCTCGCACTCTGCACCATTGAAAATAACTGTTTCGATTGTGTGTGTCGGACCAGGATTTAATTTTACGGCGGTAGGGAATGCGGCGCCACCAAGACCCACTATACCCGCATGTCGAATAATATTGCGTAAATCCGTGGCATCAAGTTGTTGATAATTTTTAACCGGAGTCAATTCTATCCACTCATCTTTACCATCTGTTTCTATTACTACACAGGCTGCAGATAGTCCTGATGGATGGGGGATTTTATGTTCAGTAATTTCAGTGATGGTTCCTGATGTTGATGCATGTACCGGTGCACTGACATAGGAAGTGGGTTGTGTCAGTGGCTGGCCTTTAAGTACTTTATCACCGGTTTTGACCAGCAGTTCACCTGAGTCGCCAATATGCTGATGCAATGGGATGATTACTTTCGCAGGTATTTTTGCCTGACTTATAGGTGATGTAATGGACATGGTTTTGTGTCCACTTAGTTTCAGGCCACCATGAAAATTACTCAGTTGATTTGAATGTTCAGTCATATATTTATGTTAATAATTATGATTTCTTATCAGGTCCTGGGTGCCGTGTGAGCGTCATCTGGTAATGGCCATTTCCATGTTTCCAGTGTTTCTTTCAAGGGTACCATGTCGATACAGTCAACCGGACAGGGTGGTACACACAGTTCACATCCTGTGCATTCATCTTCAATAACCGTGTGCATCTGTTTTGCTGCGCCGAGAATGGCATCAACCGGGCAGGCCTGTATGCACAAAGTACAGCCAATGCAGACCTGTTCATCAATGATAGCAACAGTGGCTATTGCCTTTTCTTCACCATGCTCATCATTTAAGGGCTTTGCCTCAACACCCAGTAAATCGGCCAGTGCCAGGATGGTTGTTTCACCACCGGGAGGGCACTGATTTATTTCTGCTTCACCATTGGCGATGGCTTCAGCATAGGGTCGACAGCCAGCATATGTGCACTGACCGCATTGAGTTTGTGGCAACAGCGCATCAATTTTATCGACAACGGGATCGCCTTCAACATGGAATTTGATAGATGCATAACCCAGAATGATTCCAAAAATTCCGGCAATCAGGGCAAGGGTTATGACAGCAATCAGAATCGACATATTTATTTCACCAGTCCAAAGAACCCCATGAAGGCCAGTGACATAATACCTGCGGTGATTAATGCGATAGCATTTCCCTGAAAGGGTTCGGGAACATCAGCTGCTGCAATACGTTCACGCATACCTGAAAATAATACCAGTACCAGAGAAAAACCTATGGATGCACCGAAGCCATAGAATGCTGATTGTAAGAAAGTGTGCTTTTCCTGGATATTGAGTAGCGCGACACCGAGTACGGCACAGTTGGTTGTAATCAGCGGCAGGAAAATACCCAGTACATTGTAGAGCAGAGGGCTGGTTTTGTGGACGACCATTTCTGTGAATTGAACCACTACAGCGATGACCAGAATAAACATGATGGTGCGTAGATAGAGTAAATCGAGTGGTGCCAGGATGTATTCGTTCACCAGATAGCTGCATATAGATGACATGGTGAGAACAAAAGTGGTAGCCAGGGCCATACCAATAGCGGTTTCAAATTTTCGTGAAACACCCATAAAGGGGCAAAGTCCGAGGAATTTCACCAGAACGAAGTTATTTACCCAGATGGTGCTAATCAGAATCAGTGCGTATTCAGTCATTTAAGTTGCATAGTTATGATTTGGTTAAGGATTCTAGTTTAACCTGAAAGTCGCCGGGCAGCATCCATGTCTTATTCAGGGGCATGCCAAGTATATTAGTAAATAACTAAATTGATAGATGGAGCTGCATAATTTTGGCCGTTTCATTGATAAATGGCTTGCTTTGGCGAGTTTTTTTTGAGTTAATCACAGGCTTTCTCATTTTGAAAACAGATTAGGATGCTTTCTGTTTTGAGTGTGAGAAAGTGGGTCATACAATTAGCAATAGCGTGGAAATCCGTATAGTTCGGAGCCGGCCTTAGGGCCGGCTTTTTTTATGTACAGGATGTTACGGTATGCCGCAGAGCCCCGGATGGGCGGGAGCGGCGTCTCTCAGTAAGTATTCAACTGACTACAAAGTAGATTGAGTCAAAATCCATCTTTTCAGCAATATTCAGTTTGAGAGTCAGAAAAGCTACCTTCTGATTTGATGTCTAATAATTAATGCTTTTTTATTTAACCTTCATCCCAGCCTGTGCACCCTCATCCGGGTTCAATATCCATAAATCCTTTCCGCCCGGCCCGGCGGCCAGTACCATGCCTTCAGACATACCGAAACGCATTTTGCGGGGTTTTAGATTGGCCACCATCACGGTGAGCTTGCCTTCCAGGTCTTCAGGTGAATAGGCGGATTTTATGCCGGCAAAGACATTGCGGGTTTCGCCGCCCAGGTCCAGTGTTAGCTGGAGCAATTTATCAGCACCTTCAACATGCTCGGCCTTAATGATTTTAGCAATGCGTAAATCGACTTTGGCAAAGTCATCGAATTCAATTTCGCTGGTAATCGGGTCATCCACTAATGGACCTGTGGCTGGAGTAGATGACGAAGTCAGATTTTCTTTTGAGTCATTAATCATTTTTTCTGTCTGTTCTTTTTCGATGCGCGTCATCAGTGGTTTGAATTTATTTATTTCGTGATCCAGTAAGGGCTTGTTCAGATCACTCCATTGCAGTGAGCCGCAATTCAGAAAGGCTTCTGCTTTTTCGCTGGTCTCTGGTAGTATGGCTTTTAAATAAATAGTCAAAATGCGGAACATATTAATGCCCTGTGTGCAGGCATCCTGTACTTCCTGTTCCATACCTTCCTGTTTGATTTTTACCCAGGGTTCCTGCTCGTCAATATATTGATTCGCCCGGTCGGCCAGCGCCATGATTTCGCGAACAGCATGACTGAACTCGCGATGTTCAAAATGTTCGGCAATACGGTCACCGGCATCCACCAGTTCCTGGTGTAAAGATGGGGAAGGTAATTTAGCCGATAATTTGCCATTAAATTTTTTCTTGATGAAGCCTGCGCAACGACTGGCAATGTTAACGACTTTACCCACCAGATCAGAGTTGACTCGCTGCTGAAAATCTTCAAGGTTAAGATCGATGTCATCAACGCCGGATGATAATTTAGCCGCATAGTAATAGCGTAAATACTCCGGCTTTAGATTTTCCAGATAAGTGCGCGCCATTATAAAAGTACCGCGGGACTTGGACATTTTCTGTCCGTCAACCGTCAGGAAGCCATGGCAGTAAACCGATGAGGGTGTTCTGAAACCGGCACCGTGTAATACTGCAGGCCAGAACAGGGTATGGAAGCGGGCAATGTCCTTGCCTATAAAGTGAACGACCTGAGCTTTAGAATCTTTGCCCCAGTAAGCATCAAAATCCATTCCTTTTTTATCACACAGGTTTTTAAAACTGGCCATGTAACCCATGGGGGCATCCATCCAGACATAAAAATATTTACCCGGGGCATCAGGAATTTCAAATCCCCAGTAGGGTGCATTACGGGAAATATCCCAGTCCTGTAAGCCATCTTCAAACCATTCTTTCTGCTTGTTGGCTATTTCGGTTTGAGTATGGCCGGCATCCAGCCATTGCTCCAGGAAATCCTGGAAATCAGCCAGTTTGAAAAAGAACTGTTCAGAGTCTTTTTCGACAGGGGTTGCGCCTGAAACAGCGGATTTTGGATTTTTTAATTCCGTAGGTGAATAGGTGGCTCCACAGGCTTCACAGTTATCACCGTATTGATCATCAGCACCGCACTTGGGGCAGGTGCCTTTAACGAAGCGATCAGGTAAAAACATTTCAGCTTCCGGATCATAAGCCTGACGTACTGTTCGCACATCGATATGGCCATCTGCTTTCAGTCGCTTATAAATGGTGCTGGCTATTTCCCGGTTTTCATCAGAATGAGTAGTGTAATAATTATCGAATTCGATAAGAAAATCAGCAAAATCAGCGCTATGTTCCGCATGGGTTTTGCTGATCAGTTCTTCCGGGTCTAT
>JAPHQX010000006.1 GCA_026196035.1 Gammaproteobacteria bacterium | reverse complement strand
CAGGCAATACTGCAGAAACTGCAGAATAAATGTTGTTAACAGGCTTTACCAAAGGTCTGTTCAAAGGTATCCTAACGCCCTGAAATTCGCCGCATTTATGCGGCGGTTTCATTGTGGAGAGCTGGCCGAGTGGCTGAAGGCGCACCCCTGCTAAGGGTGTATATGGGAAACCGTATCGAGGGTTCGAATCCCTCGCTCTCCGCCATATTTTTGAAAGGCCCTTAATGCGGGTCTTTTTTATTGGAATAACTAATCTAATGTCATGAAATTTCTAATAATTCATTGACGTAAGCGGCATAATTCCCCATAATTCACGCCCTCAGAACAAGCGCCTGTAGCTCAGCTGGATAGAGTACCTGGCTACGAACCAGGCGGTCGGAGGTTCGAATCCTTCCAGGCGCGCCATATTAAAACCTCTGATTCGTTCAGGGGTTTTTTTTTGTACTATCTAAAGTGATAATACATGGCTTTAATTTGAGCTCTAGATTGTATCAAGGGATAGAACAAAGCGTTTAGGGTTATCATTAAATTCAGTATAATTAAAATGTGCAAATAGATATTCAGAAGGATTTCTGCGTCAAAAATGTTAAGGATTTTTCATCATTACATACCAACATCTATAGTTTGGCTCATTGTTGTCGAATTTATATTCTTGTTTGCGTCAGTTTATCTTGGGGTTGAAATTCGTTTTTTTGATAGCCCTGATGGTAAGCAATTATTAGAACCTGTTTTTTCCAAGGCATTGTCATTTAGTATAGCAATGTGGTTATCAATGACTGCAATGGGTTTGCATACCCGTAATGTTATTGATGATTTCTCAGGCTTGATGATTCGTATTGTATTAAGTTTTTGTTTGGGATTTCTTGGTAATACTATTGTCTTTTATATTTATCCTGATTTATTCCTGGGTAGAGGTGTTTTTGCCTTATCGATGATGATTTCATTTATTGGGATTTTGTTTACACGTACAGTTTTCCAGAAACTTGATAAGCATAAGATCTTTAATCGTCGAATTCTGGTTTTAGGTGTAGGTTCCAGGGCAAAAATTTTATGCGATATGAATAAGGCTTATAATAGACAAGGTTATCAGATAGTTGGCTATATAAGAAGTAATGAAGCTGTAATTGAAGTAGCAAAAGAGAATGTTCTTGAAATAGAGACAACGCTAGTTGATCTTGTATTAGATAAGCATATAGATGAAATTGTGCTAGCAATGGATGACAGGCGTCAGGGATTTCCTGTAAGTGGGTTACTTGAATGTAAAATGCTAGGGGTCCAGATTAGGGATATTGTTCACTTCCTGGAAAGAGTGACTGGTCATATTGAGCTAGATGTTTTGCATCCGAGCGTGATGATTTTTTCATCGGGGTTTACAAAAGCTGTTTCACCTGGAAATGGGAAAAGATTATTTGATATTTTTGCTTGTAGTGTGATTCTGATATTAACAAGCCCAATACTGATTGGCACTTATCTGGCAATATGGTTGAGTTCGTATGGAAGGGATCCTGTTTTTTATAAGCAAACAAGAATAGGGTTATCTAATGTGCCTTTTGAAGTATTGAAGTTTAGAAGTATGAAGGTCGACGCCGAGAAAGATGGTGCGCAATTTGCAAAAAAGAAAGACTCAAGGGTGACTTTTATTGGAGCATTTATCAGGAAGACGCGAATAGATGAGTTGCCGCAATTGATAAATGTTTTTAAAGGAGATATGAGTTTTGTTGGGCCGAGACCAGAACGTCCTGAATTTGTGCTTGGATTTGAGCATGACATACCTCATTACTCTTTGAGGCATACAGTTAAGCCTGGAATTACTGGCTGGGCGCAGATATGTTATCCATATGGAGAAACAATAGAAGATACTCGTAATAAATTACAGTATGACCTTTATTATATTAAAAACTTTAGCTTGTTTCTTGATATGACGATATTATTTCAGACAGTCCAGGTTGTTTTGTTTGGTCAGGGGGCACGATAATAGCAATTTAAAAGGATTGTCGATATACATGATAGTTAGTAATCATTAAGGGTAATGTTGGCTTTTAAAGGAGAGCCAACTTCACGTTCCCATCTGGTTACCTTGCCGTTATTGAAGTGTACTTTAGAGTTCCCGTAGAACCATATGTTATCTTCGATTTTATCAGGCACGCCTTGTATATTGATGACATCTCCAATGCTTGAGCCATAGGAAAAGAATTTTTCTTCTTTTTCCAGCAGGGAGTCAGAATTCGCTGAGCCTTTTTGACTGCCTATTAATGGCTGGTGTGTCTCGAGCTTTCCGGGTAGTGCAGAGTCTTTTGGATGTTTTAATGTGGTTGTTTTTGTCAAAGTAGTTTCAGAGGTGTTTATAATGATTCTCTTTTGTGAGTCGTGTTTTTGAGTTTGTTTGCTGGTATTTTCATTAGGTATATATTCCGCTAAAAAATATATAGTGAGGATGCTGAAGGTCGTTATAAATAATGTCGATCTTATACCTTTCTTTTTATTTGATGATATTGGTGCATCCTTGTTTTTGTGATTATAAATAGCTTCCGAATTCAAGGTGCTTTTGACGGGATTAATTTGTGGTGGTGGCTTGTCTTGCTTAATTTCAGGTAGTGATCCATGTTCCTGGAAATATCGAAAAAGCTGTTGGTATGCGATATTCAGTTTTTTGATTTTTTCATTGGCGGCATCTTTCTCAGTGCTTTTATCTTTGTAACGATCTGGATGCCATTTTTGAATTTGTAGCTTGTATGATTTTCGTAATTCGTCCCAATTACAGTCAGGTTTGATTCTGAGGATCTGGTAGCATTCTGTATATGGGTATTCTTTCTTCATGTGTTTTTATATCATTGTATTATTCTAAAATAGTAACCAAATTATATGATTTTGCCTAAATAGATGATAGCTGTATTTATGATGTCATGATTACCCGATTGGGTGGTGTATTTTTTCTTTAATTGTATAATATTATGTATTAATTTGGGTTATTCAGTTATTATAAGCTTATGATTTTTATATAATAAATGATTATAGTTGAAGTGATTGATTGCTGTGTACGAGTCAATGTATCACTGAGTATGAATAAGTACCAACTTAATGCTGATTTTGGTAAAAGCAATGTAGCTTATTTCATGGCTAAAATGCTTTATGTTCTTAATATGGACGGTAAGATGAAATGATTAAACGCAAACTAACTGTTTTAGTTACAGCAATTATAGTAATGATAGTTGCTGGCTGTGCATCAGATATATATATTGAAACAGATTCAGAGGTTTTTCGAAACCAGGACACTTTAAAGACAGTTGATACGTATCGAATTGGTGTAGATGATACGGTTGTTATCAATGTATGGAAAAATCCTGAATTGTCTGTGACAGTGCCTGTGAGACCTGATGGCAAAGTTTCAATGCCTCTGATTGGAGATGTGCCAGCTGCTGGTTATACTCCGGAGGAGGTTTCGATTATAATCAAAAAAAGATTGCAAAATTATGTTCGCGATCCAAATGTTACCCTGATAATTTCTGATTTACAGAGTCATGAATATCTTACGCGCGTACGAGTCACGGGTGCGGTTCAAAATCAAAGTTCAATGAATTACAGGCAGGGAATGACTGTCCTTGATGCTGTTCTTGGTGCGGGCGGTGTCAATGATTATGCAGCACCTGATAAAACCAAGTTGTATAGAAAGATTTCGGGAAAAACAAGAGTGATTAGTATTTATCTGGGTGATATTCTGTATAAAGGGCGTTTAAGTACAAATATTGAATTACGCCCTGGTGATATTATTACAGTGCCTGAGCGTATCTTTTAGATCATAAGGGAGGGTCGAAATGTTTATACCAATTGAGCAATTAATTAGTATTCTTATACGTGAATGTCATTCGCGTAGAAACACAATATTTTTATTCTTTGTTGTTATTAGTTTAGCTTCTTTGGCATTGGGCACTATTTGGCCGAAAAAGTACACTGCTTTTGCAATCATTCATGTGGATAATACAAATATTTTACAGCCGCTTATGCGGGGTGCTGCTGAAGCAACGCAATCTATTGATCATGTCAGTAATGCAAGGGAAATTATTTTTGGCGAGAGAATAATGGATCAAGTGTTAGAAGATGCTGGGTGGTTAGATACAGATCCATCAGACATAGAACAAGAAAAAATAAAAAACGAGATAAAGGATCGTATTGAAATTAATGAAGTCGGTGAAAATTTATTAAAAGTTGAATATTTAGATGAAGATTCACTAAGGGCATTTATTACAACTAAACGTCTTGTAGAATTGTTTATTAAAGAGGGGGAAAAGTCAAAAGTTGAAGAAAGTCAATCGGCATACAATTTTATTGAAAAGCAAGTTAATGAATATTTGCAAAAGCTTACAAAGGTTGAAGAAGAGCTTAGGGAGTTTCGTTCAGGAAATCCAAATGCGAGACCTGGACTGGAAGCGGAAGTTTCTAACAGGATTAGTCGTCTGCAACAAAATATAGAAGAAACTGACCTTTTACTTAGAGAAGCGTCTATAAGAAAAGATTCCTTAGTGGAGCAGCTGTCAGGTGAAGCGGCAATCACAATCAGTCAGACAACCGAGAATCAGTATAGAAAGAGGATACTTGAGTCTCAGGGACAATTGGAAATTTTACGTCTTGATTATAAAGAGACGTATCCAGATATAGTTAGATTAAAACACCAAATTGAAGAACTTAAGCAGGCATTAATAAGCGAAACCCGAAATAGGGAAGAAGCACAAAAAAAATCTCGTGAAACAGGTAAGGTTTATTTGGATGAGGCGGTTACATTAAATCCGTTTTATCAAGAATTAAGAAGCAATTTGTCCGGAACCGAAACTGAAATCGCAACACTAAAAACTCGAATTGATGAATTAAATAAAATGCTCGAAACCGAATATGATCGGGCAAAAAATATTTATGGTGGTGAGGCGACATTAACAAAATTGACTCGTAACTATCAGGTTAATCAAGAAATATATCAGGATTTGTTGCGAAGGCTGGAAAATGCAAGGGTATCAAAAAACCTTGATGAGGAACAACAAGGGTTAACTTTTAAAGTCCAGGAGCCTGCTAAAATACCATTGTTACCAACTGGTCTAAGGTTTTTGCATTTTGCACTTGGTGGCTTGGTTTTGGGTTTGGTTATCCCTGTTGGTATTATATATTTTATGCTGCAACTGGATCCAAGAATACGTTTTTCACAAGTTATTTCAACTGAGCTAGGACTCCCGCTTCTAGCAGAAATAGACAAGTTAGAAAGCTTGTCAGAAAGACGTAGTGCTAGACGTAATTATATATATCTTTCTGTTGGTGTGATTGTTGTTTTGTTGATATATGGTTACGTTGGTTGGCTTAAATTTACAGGGATATTGTAATGAGTAAAATTGAAGATGCCTTAAATAAGGCGAAGAAACATAGGCTGGAAAATCCTGCTAGTCAGGTTGCTGTCAAAGAATCACCTAATGTGAGTGTCCTGCATAGAGGCTTGGTTCCTTCAGGGGATACTAATGCTCCCGTTATAAATCATGTTTCATCGGCAAAAGAAATTGCATTGATGGACGAAGATGTTTCCCTTGATCAGAATCAGCTTTCTGAGTTAAAAATTATTTTTTCAGATATGCCCAATAATAGATTGGCAAACATTTATCGTGATTTAAGAACTAAATTGCTTCAGCAAAGTAAATGTGAAAATTTTATTGTAATGATAACTTCATGTATGCCCAACAATGATTGCGGGGCAGAGACCCTTAATTTGGCAACCGCATTTTCATTTGATGAAAGCAAGACTTCTCTTCTTATAGATTGTAATTTAAATAATCCACAGCTTGATTCTAAGTTAAAGTTGCAGTCAGATGTTGGTTTAACTGATTATCTGGAAGATGAAAGCATTTCTATTGAATCAATTATACATAAGACTGGAATTAAGCGTTTGAGAATGCTGCCTGCGGGTTCTTCTAGGGAAACAGCAACAGAATACTTTACCTCTTTACGAATGCATGAGTTAATATCAAATTTACTTTCAAGATATTCAGATCGATATATTTTTATAAATTCTGCGCCTATAACTGAGTCTGCAGATACAAGAATTCTTGTTGATATGTGTGACTACGTGATTCTTGTTGTTCCTTATGGCCAGGCTACCAAAAATAGAGTCAAGCAAGCTGCGGATGCAATCGGTGAAAAGAAATTATTTGGCGTTGTCTTTAATGATGTGCCAAATAATCCTCTTCTTAAAAATACTAATAAACAAAAAAATAAGCAATAAGGCGGGCTGGATATCATGTTATGCCGCGCTATAACTAAAATATTATTTGGGTTGATGTTTCTTGCGCCTGATATTTTTGCGACCGAATTTAACTATAATGCAGCTATAGAGGTGGCAAGTTATGAAAATATTAATCACGTGGCTAATCCTGTCACAAGTGAATATTCTGAAGAAGTTAGGGCTGGGTTTTCAATTGTTGAAAATACTGAAAACATATTAGCTAATATCGATTTTGAGTTAGCAATTATTGATTATGAATACGATCAGGCGGATGATCGTGTTGACGGCTTCTTTGATTCCCGGATTGAATGGGTTGTTTACCCGAGTAGATTGACCTGGTTTTTATCTAATACATATAGTCAAATGAGTATTGATTCATTGTTGAGTGATACGCCCGGGAATAATCAAGATACTAATGCCTTATCTACAGGGCCAGACTACCAAATTAATTTGAATCGGCAGAACAAAATAAATATAGAAATGCGCTACGATAGTTTTTATTTTGAAGAGACAAATGCAGATAATGATCGTGTTTCTACAGCGATTAGGTGGCTTTATGATAGGATTTCATCATTAACAATTGGCCTTAACTATGAAATTGAATTGGTGTATTTTGATCATGATTCATCTCATGATTTTGATAGAAGCGATTCATTCATTAGCCTTGATTATAAAAGAGGTCGAAATAGCCTGCAATTGGAACTAGGTTTAACTAATATTACTGCTCAGTATATAGACGATATATTAGAATCTCGATATAGCATGATTATATTTAACGAACGAACAAGGGCGTCAAGTATTAGTTTTGAGATGAATTACGCCGTTGAGGATACTGGTCGAGATTTATTAGAACCTAGTGAGGTTTCATCTATTCCATCAGCAGCTACAATAATAAGCTCCGATCTTTTTGTGCAGGAAGAGTATCGTCTCGGTTACCATCAAATGTTTCGTAACAGCAATTACCAAATATATTACACCCTTTCGTCATCTGATTATAAAAATCAAAACAACCTTGATCAAAGCGGAAGAATGTTTTCGATTGAATATAGTCGAGAATTATCGAGGGGCTCGCGTTTAACATTAGAAGCTGAGTTTTCAACTGCTACATATGATGCTCTAACTCCATTGAGAGAAGATGACAACTATCAATATAGGGCTGTTTATTCATACAACGCCAGGCGTAATATGAATTTGGATTTTCAGGCTATTTCAGAGGAACGGGATAGCACTGTGGCTAGTTTTAGCTATGATGATCTTAGAATGATGATTTCGTTAGTGTATTTTACCGGTTAAGGGTTCGATTAATGTATATAGATTATTTTGGGCTTAAGGATTACCCATTCCGTATTACTCCTGATACAGACTATCTATTCATGAGTTTGCCTCATTCTCGTGCAAAAGCATATATGGATTATGCGATATTTAATAGGGAAGGGTTTGTTGTCATTACAGGAGAAATAGGATCTGGAAAGACCACCTTAATTCAAAAGTTGATTGGTGAGCTTGATGATAATGTTTTGGTGGCTAAAATTTTTCAGACTCAACTAAATGAAGAGGAGCTGCTACAGGCGATATTGATTGAGTTTGGTCTTAATCCTTTTAGAGCTAAAAAAGTTGAGTTATTGAATATGCTCAATCAATATTTGATTGATAGTTATCTCAACGGAAAGCAGATATTACTAATTATTGATGATGCTCAAAATTTAAGTAAACGTGTTCTTGAAGAGATTACTATGCTCTCAAGCGTGGAAACTCAAAAAGAAAAAATATTGCATGTCATTCTCGTAGGGCAACCTGAGCTAAACAATATAATTGAATCCCCGGATATGGAACAGTTGTTGCAAAGAGTTAGTTTGCGTTATCACGTTAGATCACTAGCTAAAGACGAGACAAAGCAATACGTTGATTATCGATTAGGTGTGGCGGGCCTAAGTAAGTCTATATTCTCTAACGAAATATACGACTTATTATTTGAATATACGGGAGGAATCCCACGTCTTATCAATACATTATGTGATACAGCGCTTACTTGTGCCTTTGCTGATAACCTCAAATATATAGACATTCAAGTCATTAATACTGCTATAAAGGAACTGAACTGGAAGAAATATGACTCAGTTCATCGATCTAATAGATTTTTAAACATGGATGATTCGCTCTATCGACATGATGTATTGCATAAGGATATATCAAATATGAATGAGTCAGGAGGAGTACCAAAACCTGCATATGGTCAAATATCATCAAGGGCATTAGTTGAAATATCAAATCAATTAAAAAGAATAGCTGATCTTCTTGAAAATAAATCAGATAAATGATTCTGTTTTTTGTAATTAATATAATGAGATATTTTCTATGTCGATAAGCAGCGGGATTAAGAATGCATTTACAGTTGATGTTGAAGATTACTTTCAGGTTTCTGCTTTTGAAAATGATGTAAAGAGATCTGATTGGGATTCTATAGATTCTCGAGTTTCCAGAAATACTGACGTCATACTTGAAATACTTAGCCAGCATAAAGTTAAAGGTACTTTTTTTGTTTTAGGATGGGTTGCTGAAAGATATAGAAATATAGTTGAAAAAATCGATAAGGAAGGTCATGAGATTGCTTGTCATGGTTTTAGTCATAAGCTTATATATAACCAAACTGTAAGTGAGTTTAAGGAGGAAACTATTAGAGCAAAAGAAATATTGGAAGATATAGTTCAAAAACCTGTTAATGGCTATCGCGCAGCAAGTTATTCAATTACAAATGATTCGCTATGGGCATTGGATGTTTTAGTGGAGGCTGGATTTAAATATGATTCAAGTATATATCCCGTCACCCATGATAGATATGGCATATCTGATGCTCAAGAACTGCCTCATCTTATAAGTAGCCCATCAGGTAATGAGCTCGTTGAATTTCCTTTATCAATATATAAGATATTACAATATCATCTACCGGTATCAGGTGGCGGGTATTTTCGTTTGTATCCGTATTTTTTTACAAAATATGCTTTAAGTTCTATCAATAGGAATCATAAGCCATTTGTTTTTTATCTGCATCCATGGGAAATTGATCCGCAACAACCCAGGATTTCAACTAACCCTCTCTCAAGATTTAGGCATTATAATAATCTTGAGTTATGTGAATCCCGCTTGCAGAAGTTATTGAGTGATTTTAAATTTACTACTATGAACGCTGTTTTAGATGAAATGAAGCTACTATAGCTAATTAATTACGAGAAATTATGATTGATGCAGAAACTTGTATTATTAAATACTTGAAAAATAAGGAAGACGTGCGTATTGATGAATATGTGTCGAAATCAGATCGTGCATCAGTATATCACTTGACTGCGTGGTGCAAATTAATAAATGATGTTTTTACGCATGACTCATATTATATATATGCTGAATCTGAAGATAATGAAATTGTAGGCGCATTACCATTGGTGCATATAAAAAGTAGAATTTTTGGAAATTACATCGTTTCTATGCCTTATTTTAATTATGGTGGTGCAATTGGGAATTGTGAAAGTATTGAAAATCAAATGATGCAGGCAGCTATTAATCTTGCTTCACAATTAAATGTAGAGCATATTGAGTTTCGTGATACAGATGATAGATGTGATTTATTTCCTGTACGTAATGATAAGGTAAATATGATTCTTGAGTTACCTGATAGTCCTGAACTGCTTGGTAAGATGATTGGTGCAAAAAAACGATCGCAAATAAAAAGGCCACAAAAGGAAGGGGTTAAAAGTATAGTTGGTGGAGTCGAATTATTAGATGATTTCTATTTTGTATTTTCAGTCAATATGCGTGATTTGGGAACGCCAGTTTATAGCAAGCGTTTTTTTTTAGAAATTATGAAGATGTTTCCTGATCAAACAAATATAGTTATTCTTAAACTCAAAGAAAAGCCAATCAGTGCGGCATTTTTAATTGGGCACAAGGAGCAATTAGAAATTCCATGGGCTTCTACAATTAAAGAATATAATAAGTTTAGCCCAAATATGTTTTTATACTGGGAAGTTTTGAAAATGGCAATTGAGAAAGGATATAAAAAATTTGATTTTGGGCGATCCACCATAAATAGCGGAACATATAGATTCAAAAAACAGTGGGGTGCAATTCCTAAGCAACTTTATTGGCATTATTGGCTTGCTGAGGGAGAAGATATCCCTCAATTAACTCCTGGGAATTCTAAATACAGATTGGCGATAAAGGTATGGCAAAATTTGCCGACTCTAATCACCAATTTTATTGGTCCCAGTATTATTAAAAATCTTCCATAGTGAATTAATTATGTGTGGCATAGCTGGGATCTGCAATATATTAAGTAATGAGTTAATCACGGAGCAAAAGCTTTCCGCAATGATTTCCATGCTTTATCACCGTGGGCCTGATGGCAAAGGATTTTATATTGGTCAGAATATAGGTTTGGGTCATGCTCGATTAAGTATTATTGATCTTGATACAGGTAGCCAGCCAATACATAATGAGGACAAAACAGTCTGGGTTACATTTAATGGAGAAATATTCAATTATATCGAGCTGAGAGATGAGCTGAAAAAGAAAGGACATGATTTTTATACATCAACTGATACCGAAGTTATTGTGCATTTGTATGAAGAATATGGCGATGATTTTGTAACATATCTAAATGGTCAGTTCGCAATTGGATTATGGGATACAAAAAGATCAAAATTGATTCTAGTTCGAGATAGAGTCGGAATAGTTCCTTTGTTTTATAAGCAAGAAAATGGAAGCTTGCTTTTTGCGTCTGAAATAAAAGCAATATTGGCTGTTGCTAAAGAATCGCCTAAACTCGATCCCTGTTCTCTTGATGAGCTGATGACATTCTGGGCACCGGTCAGTCCTAATACGATGTTTCAAGATGTATATGAGGTATCACCAGGTCAAATGCTTGTGCTGAAGAATGGACAGATTAACAAAAGAAGATATTGGGACTGGGAGTTTCCGCTAACAAATGATGAATATAATTTAGAAAATATTGATAGTTTGGCTGAAGGCTTGCATGAATTATTAGTTGACGCAACTAAAATTCGACTCAGGTCTGATGTTCCTGTTGGAGCATATTTATCTGGCGGACTTGATTCTTCTGTTCTTACATCATTAATACATCACTATGGGAATACTCCATTAAGAACATTCTCAATTGGTTTCGAAAACCAAAAACTTGATGAAAGTCTCTATCAAAAGGAAATGATTGATTATCTTAATGCTGATCATAGCCGTATCACCTGTAGCGACTCGGACATAGCCGATAATTTTGAAAAGACAATCTGGCATACTGAAATGCCAGTGTTGCGAACTGCGCCTGTTCCAATGAGTATGTTGTCAGGTTTAGTTCATAGCCAAAACTATAAAGTTGTATTAACTGGTGAAGGTGCTGATGAAGTTTTAGGTGGTTATGATATCTTTAAAGAGGCAAAGATACGACAATTTTGGGCAAGAAATCCTCAATCAAAATTTAGGCCGCTATTATTAAAGCGTTTATATCCATATCTTGACTTATCTAAAGGACAGGCATATCTGCAAAACTTTTTTGGTACTGCGATACAGTCGCCTGAATTATTATGGTTTTCCCACCTGCCTCGGTGGGAAACGACGGCAAGGTGTAAGGACTTTTTTTCAGATGAAATGAAGGCGAAATTAAATAAGAACGATGCAATTAGCAGGATAGCCCAAACATTTCCTTCGTCAATGTCAAAATGGCACACATTCAATCGTAGTCAATATATTGAGGCAAAATCTTTAATGGGTGGTTATTTACTGTCTTCACAGGGTGATCGTGCTTTGATGAGTAATTCTGTTGAGGGGAGATTCCCTTTTCTGGATCATAGGGTGATTGAATTTGCAAACCGTATACATCCAAAACATAAAATGAAAGTTCTAAATGAAAAGTTTTTGCTCAAAAAAGCAGAATCTCAGTATGTTCCAGAAAATATTATTAACAGATATAAGCAGCCATATCGTGCACCAGATATCCCATCTTTTTTTGGGAATAATACTTCACCAGAATATGTAAATGCATTATTAAGTAAGAGCAAGATATCTGAATATGGTTATTTTGAACCTGATAGAGTTGATCGGTTGGTAAGGAAAATAAAAAGAGGAATGGCCATAGGCTATAAAGATAATATGTCTCTGGTAGGTATACTATCAACGCAAATTTGGCACCACACGTTCATTGAGAATAATTATGAAAATTTTGGTAAATAACTTAACTAAATAACAAAGAGGAATAAAATGTCAATCGAAGAAACAATTAGAGAATATATATTAGAGAATTTTCTTTTTACGGATGACCAGTCGCTGTTGTCTAGTGAAGATTCTTTTATGGAAAAAGGTATCATTGATTCAACAGGTATTCTGGAGGTGATATTTTTTCTGGAGGAAAAGTTTAATGTTAAAGTTGATGACGATGAAATGATTCCTGAAAATCTTGATTCAGTTAAAAATCTTGTGGCATTTGTCGGCAGCAAAGCATAATAATTATGGATGCATCAATGTCAGAGACAATCATTCATTGCCTGAAGGAAAGTGTGTCTCGATATCCTGACTCGGAAGCTGTTGTCTATAAGGATCAGCGTATAACTTATAAACAGTTATGGAGTATGGTTTGCTCGGTAGTCAATTACTTACATGGCCAGGGTATGAAAAAAGGTGATCGTGTTGGATTGCTTATTGAGAATTCACCTGAATATATAGCTGTATATTACGGAGCGCTTTCAGCTGGTGGCGTAGTTGTAGGACTTAACACCACAGCAAAAGCATCTGATTTAATTAACTGGCTTGAACACTGCGATGCAAGATTTTTATTTTCTAGCATTAATCATCCAGAATTTAATGAAATAACTAAAAATTGTACCTATCAGTTAAATGTTATCGGAATTGGTGAATACCTAAATGATCAGAAATCTACCTGTGATTTATGGTCAGAAATAGTTGATAAATCATTGCTTGAACTAGATATGACAATGCTGGCAGATATGATGTCTCCAGCTACAATTATATATACATCAGGTACAACAGGGAGTCCAAAAGGGGTAACTCTTAGTCATAGAAATTTAATCAGTAATACTCGTTCAATAATAGAATATCTTGGCTTATCTTCTAAGGATAGTATTGTTAGCGTGTTGCCTTTCTATTATTCATACGGTAACTCTGTAATGCATACTCATCTAGCAGTAGGAGGAAGATTGGTGCTGGAAAACAGCTTCGTTTATCCTCATAAAGTCCTTGAGAAAATAGTTCAAGAAAGAGTTACAGGCTTCTCTGGTGTTCCGTCACTCTACTCATTGTTGCTTAGTCGAACAAAACTAAAGGAATATGACTTTTCTAAAGTAAGATACATGACCCAGGCAGGCGGAGCAATGGCTCCGGCTTCTATTATTCGTTTGCTTGAAGAGATTCCAACTGTTAACTTTTATGTGATGTATGGACAAACAGAGGGTACTGCTAGGCTGTCTTATTTGCCGCCTAAAAATCTTATTGAAAAAATGGGTTCCATCGGTAAGGCTATACCAGGTGTCACATTAGAGATACATGATGAAAATAACAATATTTGCCCGCCAGGAGTCACTGGCGAGATCTGTGCTAATGGTGATAATATCATGATTGGTTACTGGAATTCACCAGATGAGACGAGAAAAGTTATTGTAGATTCCTGGCTTAAAACTGGTGACCTGGCTCATTATGATGAAGATGGCTTTCTATATATAGATGGTCGTTCATCAGATATGATTAAAACGGGAGCAAATAGAATTAGCCCAAAGGAAATAGAAGAAGTAATTGCACATTTAGTTGAAGTAGAGGAAGTCGCCGTAGTTGGTGTTCCTGATGAGATATTAGGGCAAGTTATTAAGGCGGTGATAGTGCCTACATCAAAAAATGCGCTTGAAAAGAAAACTGTTCAAGCCCATTGTAGAAAAAATTTATCTTTATACAAAATCCCCAAAATAATTGAATTTACAAATGAACTTCCCAAAACCTCGTCAGGAAAGGTGAAGCGTTATTTGTTGCAGAATAACAACTGATCTGGAGCTTAAAATGATTGAATTGAACGATAATGCATTGTCTATTGACTATGAGAAAGAAGCTGATCGAATTTGTGATTTTCTACGGACTACTTTACGTACAGAATTAAAACGACGAGGTTTAGTTGTAGCTGTATCTGGGGGAATAGATAGTACATGTTCAGCTGCATTGGCAGTCCGAGCATTGGGTAAAGATAAAGTATTTTGTTTACGTCTGCCTGAGCAAGATTCAACAAAAGCTACAGGGGATCGTAGTCAAATTCTAGTGGATCATTTAGGTGTCAATTATGAAACTCACAACATTGCAGGTACTTTAGAAGCGATAGGTTGTTATAAATGGCGCGATGAAGCAATTAAAAAGGTATTTCCAAAATATAGTGCGGATTGGAAAAACAAAATTGTACTGAAAGGCGGGCTAGAAGGGAAATATAATCACTTTGTCCTTGTTGTTCAGACTCCTGATGGAGAATTACTTGAAGAGCGATTACCCCTAAATGAGTATTTAACTATTGTTGCTGCTACAAACTATAAACAACGTATTAGAAAAACAGTAGAATATTTTCATGCTGATCGATTGAACTACGCTGTAATTGGTACACCTAATCGTTTGGAGTACGATCAAGGATTTTTTGTTAAGAATGGTGATGGTTCTGCTGATATTAAACCAATAGCACACTTATATAAAACGCAAGTGTATGCGATGGCGAGGCATTTGGGTGTCCCTGAATCAGTATGTGATGCAATACCAACAACTGATACATATAGTTTAAGTCAAGGGCAAGATGAGTTTTATTTTGCGTTACCTTACGAAAAAATGGACTATGCGCTCTGGGCTCTGAATCATCAAATACCAGCAAAGAAATTAGCTGAATACCTAAATGTTAGCAAAGATCAAGCGGAATTGATCTACAAGGATATTTCAACAAAGCGTCGGACTACGGCTTATATGCATGCTAAGCCTTTTCTTGTTGATGATGTGCTAGATTTTTAAGTTATCTTTAGGCTGAGTGTAAATATTTAGTATTCTAAATCCTAATGACTATACCGTTAACAATATGGTGGTAAAACAATTGTCCAAAAGAATAAATATCAAAAATACTTTGCGTAAAATTATTGCATGGGGATATTATTATTCTGGATTTTATAAGATTTACCATAAGGGTAAGATTCATATCTTAATGTACCATAGAGTTTTAAAGGATACTGATGGAGCAATATCTGAAATTCAGCCAGGAATGTATGTGACAGAGTCTGTGTTTGAAAGTCAAATGAAATATTTGTCCAAGCATTATAAGTTAATTTCTATAATAGAATTACTGGAGTTATGGAAAAATGGACAGTACAGTAAAGATACGAAATATTGTGTTGTAACTTTTGATGATGGATGGATTGACAATTACCAAAATGCTTATCCTATATTAAGGAAATATGAGATACCTGCTACGATATTTGTTACAACGTCTCTTATTGGCACAAATAACTGGTTCTGGCCGGAAAAGATAAGTTATTTATTATTGAATCAATATCATAACATCCTGGATTTAAGGTCTCACACGGATGATACTGATGAAGTTATATTGTCTATTATAAATGCACTTAATAAGGGATCTAGTCACGATATTAGAGAGCAAGTTGATTCTACTATAGAAGAACTTAAGAAGTACCCTGGAAAATCAATTGATAATGCATTGGATAGAATCTATAAGTTATTAGATCTATCAGTTCCAGATGAAAGAGTACTACTTAATTGGTCTGAAATTCAAGAGATGTCAAATAACCGAATTTCTTTTGGCTCACATACCTGCAACCATACAATTTTGACAGGTGTTTCTTTGGATGTAGTAAGAGAAGAGCTTGAAAGCTCAATGTATAAATTAAAGGAACAAAATCTTAATTTCGTGCCTGTATTTTGCTACCCAAATGGTAATTATGATCGTGAAATACAAACAGTAGTAAAAGAATGTGGTTATGAAGCTGCAGTAACCACCAGATTTGGTTTTGAGGATGAAATGCCTGTTGATTATTATGGAATCAGGAGAATTGGTGTACATAATGATATTAGTTCAACGATGCCACTTTTCTCTTTTCATTTGTCAGGTCTTCGTCATGGATTATAACTATTGGAGACTCTAGTGAAGCATTTAATTATATTTATAGTATTACTTCTAGCAGGATGTAATGGGGATTCAACAATGACAGAAAAAGCTGATTTACCATCAATTAGTGATCTTCCAGATTCGGCATGGGATAAACTTTCTAAAAAGAATATTTATTTTGGCCATCAATCGGTCGGTAACAACATTGTTGACGGTATTTCGAGTGTAGTTGCTAGTAGTGATTCAATAAAACTTAATATAAAGAATATAAATGAAATTAGTACATATGATGTTCCTGTGTTCGCGCACTCTGAAATCGGAGAAAATGGTGACACTAACTCAAAATTTAAGGACTTTAGTAAAATATTTCACGAAGGCCCTGGCGATAAGGCTGATTTGGCTTTTTTAAAATTATGTTACTGGGATATAAGAAGGAAAACAGATGTTGTTGAAGTCTTTAATAATTATCAGAAAACGATTGAAGATCTAAAGGAGCAATATCCTGATACTGTATTCATACATGTTACAGTGCCATTGATGTCGCATTCTGATAGTTTTATTTCAAAAGTAAAAAGAATGATAAAGCCTGATAATTCTGATCTAGATAATATAAAAAGAAATGAGCTTAATGACATGCTGAAAGAAAAATACAGTGGTAATGAGCCTGTTTTCGATGTTGCACGGATTGAGGCAACATTGCCAAATGGCAAGTTGGCCACTTTTAGTCATGATGGAAAAAAATATTATTATTTGCCTGATGAATATACAAACGACGGTGGCCATTTAAATGATCATGGTCGTAAGCATGTGGCTGAGCAATTGTTGATATCCTTAGCTCGTTTTGCAGATGGTGATTATAAATAACTGTAATGATACAGTGTTATTCATCAAGAGAAATTATAACAATTCTGTTTTTCATCTAACAAGTGATTTTTGTGAAATATTGGAATGTATTATCCCCATACAGAATTTTACGTGTATTTAAATGTCGAGATAATTAATGGCAAGATTTAAAATTATTCAATCTGACCCGGCAATTTATAAAGAACAGATTATAGATTTCTGGAATGAAAATCTTCCGGGTACTCCTGTTGAGAGATTTGAGTGGATGTTAGAGAATCCTGCTGGCTCAGCAATTTGGTTCTTTGCATTTGAGGAAGAAAAAAACGAGTTAGTGGGTACGATATCAATTATGACTCGTCAAATGTTTTTAAATAAAAAACCATTAAAAGCAGGAATAGTTGGGGATTATATGGTGAGTAAAGCTTACAGGGTATTCGGTCCGGCATTAAGCATGCAAAAGAAAGTTCTTGAGTCAATGTCGCTATATGGCTTTGACTATGTTTACACAATACCTAATGATGCATCGCTAAAGATGAATGAACGTGCGGGATATATTAATGCGGTGAAGTTATTGCATTTTGTAAAGCCAATAAATAGTTCTCGTTATTTTTATAAATATTTTAATTCTAAACTATCAGCTTATATTGGTTATGTGTTTGATTTTGTATTAAGGATATTTTCTAAAGAAAGTTATTTATTTTCAAACAATCAATGTGATGAGGTAGAGTCAGCGAATGATTCATTTGATGTTTTATGGGCTGAGGTAAAAAATCTAGAAAAAGGATTAATTGGTGATCATAGCTCAGATTATATTAATTGGCGGTATTTTAAGAATCCAATATCATCATTTAGACTGCTTACTCTTCGTAGTAGATCTGAGGAAAAATTACTAGGTTATCTCGTTTTTTCCATTGTTGATGATAAAGTTGATATATACGATATTTTGACACTCAAAAAAAGTTATAAGGATAAGCTTTTGAAAAAAGTGATTCAGCTGGCTAGATGCGAGAAATGCCAATCAATTTACATTAGATTGCCAGAAGTTAGTAAGGATATAACAAATCTGAGAAAATTTATGTTTTTTAATGCTGATAATGATATGGCAGTATTAGTGTCTGGTAAGGAGGTTTCTATTTTTAATCAGTGGCTTTTTACTGAAGGTGATAGAAATATATAGTGAACTATATTGTAAATCGGAACCCTAGTGAATAAAAAAATAAAATTAATGCAGATTACACATGACCTGGCAATTGGTGGCTTACAGCAAGTCGTTGTAAATATATGCAGGATGATAGATAAAGATAAGTTTGATGTTACGGTTCTCTGTCTTCGAGATAAAGGAGAATTTGAAACTGAAATTGAAAAGCTAGGTATTAAGGTGATCCTCGTACCACAAAAAGAAAATGGTGCGGACTATTTTTCATTTATGAAAGTGGCAAAAATAATTAAACAAGAGAATATAGAAATTATTCATACACATAATACACAACCATTTATAGATGGAACTATAGGTGCGCTAATATCTGGCGTCAGGACTGTAATTCATACTGATCATGCAAGAGAGTTTCCAGATAAAAGGAGGTATATGTTTGCTGAGTGGTTGATGTCGCATTTTGCCTATAAAGTAGTCGGAGTATCTGAGCATACATCACGTAATTTGAATAAATATGAAAGAATTGCTAAAAATAAAATCGTGACTATACCTAATGGTATAGAAGAGTCTATTTATGATATAGACATAGATGTAATGAAGAAAAAACATGAGATAGGCATTCTCAGAGATGGTCCGGTTATAGGGCTTGGTGTGCGTTTATCACGTCAAAAAGGCATAACGTATCTTCTTCAGGCTATGCCTTCCATTATAGCTAAATTCCCTGACGTTACTCTGGTGATAGCTGGTAAAGGTGATTATGAAGAACGGCTTAGAAATGAAGCTAATGACCTTGGTATCAATGAGAATATAATATTTATTGGTGCAAGACTTGATATGCAGGAAATACTGAAAGTGTTGGATTTGTATGTGTTGCCATCCCTATTTGAAGGTCTTCCAATGGTTTTATTAGAAGCTATGGCTTCTGGTTGCCCCATTGTTGCAACTGATGTAGGAGGTAATAGTCAGGCAATTACTCATGGCGAAAATGGCTCTCTGGTAGAATCTGAAAATCCAGAAGGTCTGGCTAAAGAAGTAGTTAAATTACTAGGAGATGAGAATTTAAGAAAGAGTTATATAGACAATGGATATAAAAAATTCAGAAGCACCTTTAGCTCAAAGGTTATGACAGAACGCTATCAAGAGCTATATCTAAAAGCTTTATCTTAAATATTTAGTGGATAAAATAGAAACAATTCCAAACGATGAAGATATTTACATATGAATGAAATTAAATTTGATTATCGATTAGGTTGTATGAATAGTTACCCGTACTATCGCATATACGAAACGAGATATATGATTAATGTAAAATCTGTATCTATAAAGATTAATACAAAATCATGACTACATCTAATGGTCTTACTGGCATGTCTATAAATGTTTCGCAAGCAAACTGGCTTAATCTGTTGCCTGATATGAAAGATAAGAATGTGCTAAAAGCTGGTACAAATAATATAGATAATATTGTTTCAATTTCATACACAAGTCCAAATAACCTGTCTTGCATTGGTGATTCATTGGATAAGCTTAATGAAGTGGTAAATAACTTCTATACCAATATTGAGGAAATATCTGAATCTTCCTTCGATTATATTATATTAGATGAGCCAGAGTACCTTCTGGAATTAAAGTCACTAAGGCGCATTAAACAAAACTTATTTAAATTATCAAAGTTGCTGAAGAGTGGTGGGCAGATTATGGTGTGTGTTCCTGATACTGCTTTGTCTTTTATATATAGATTTTTTATAAGAACTTATCTTAAACAAGTTAAATTATCTCATCAAAATTATTATCTATGT
>JAPHQX010000137.1 GCA_026196035.1 Gammaproteobacteria bacterium | reverse complement strand
TATTCAACTCTGGTACCTATTGGTGGTTTGCGCATACTCGGCTATCTGGAAGTGATTATTGATCCGGCGCATAATCTTCCTGAAATTGGCAAAATTACTGAAACACCCGTGAGTGTTTTTTCCAGTACAGGCCAGCCTCTGAATATTTCTGAACAGGATATGAAAGGATTTCTTCCGGTTAAATATACCTTGTTAACTTCAGATGGTGAACCCGCTTATCGCATTGTGGGTTACGAAAATGTTGATAAGTTAAATCAGGAAATGGGGGCAACACAAATCATTACCACGATGGGATTTCTGGTGTTGACTATCATGGTTCTATTGTTTGCACTCAAATTGTTTCAACGTTTTCTATTCAGCCCGGTGAGTCAGATGATTGTTGATATGGAGCAGATGGCGCACGGCAATCTGGATTTAAAAGTTAATAAAAAAGGCCTGAAAGAATTTTATATTCTTGCGGAAGCATTTAACCTGATGGCTGATCAGGTGAGAGTGCGTACTAATGAGCTACATGATTCCCAGAATAGACTATTGCAATTACTTGACCTGGATAACAGCGCTATTTTATGTTTTGGTCATAAGAATGATGTTGTTTATTTTAATAAAGGTGCCAGTGATATTTTTGGTTACGCTAATGATGAAATTAATGATCTGGAATTTTCTGATTTATTTGCAGATGATATTACCCGGTTAAATACAGATGATGTGTTACAGACCCGTTTGCAGTGCCTGACAAAAGATGGCAGGTCTTTTTTGAGTGATGCTATTATTAATGCGCTTAGTGTTATGGGTGAATCGGGTTTTGCGGTGGTATTAAATTCGGTTTTGGTTCGTTCCGATGAGGCAACTGTGGATTCTGTTGTTAATAATAATCAGTCAGCGGAACAGGGGATGAAAGAAGTAGAGCAATCGCTGAAAAGAATACTTGAAATCGCCAGAAATAACCCGGGATTGTTATTAGGTGTTGAAGGTCCGGAATTATCTGAATTTCAGTTACTGAACTCGACAAATGATAAGCTGCGCTTACGACAGGATGCAGTTAATGTTATGCATTCAGCACTGGCCTGTTGGGAACATGATCTTGATAAAAGTAAACTTGCGCTGGCAGAAGAAAGTAAAATATGGCCGGTATACATAGACAAATCAACGCCCACAACACGAACAATGGATAAATATCTGCACATTGATAGTTGCCCTAAAAACCCCCGCTGTCAGCGAGTGGTAGATACGGCAGAGTTTGTATTAAAACAGCTGGGCGACAAACAGACAGCTCACCAGCAGAAGTTACTAACTGAGCTACAGGTTTTAAGACAGTCAATGTCAGGCGTTTAAAGTTAAGCTTTGCCCTTCCAGGGTACCAGAAAATTTTCTGCGCGCCGCATTAGAATATCAATGCTATAACCAATCACACCAATTAAAATAATACCCATGATGACCACATCTGTTTGCTGAAATTTTGATGCGGCAATAATCATTTTTCCAGCACCTTTTTCTGCCGCAACCAGTTCGGCAGCGACCACCGTGCCCCAGCAAACACCGAGGGCGACTCTTGCGCCGGTGAAAATCTCGGGCAAAGAATTGGGAACGATGACATGCATTAGCACCTGAAATTTAGATGCACCCAGTGAATAGGCAGCATGTACTTTTGAGATGCTGACGCCGGAGACGCCGGCACGTGCGGCTATAATCATAATCCACAGGGCGGCAAGAAACAGCAGGCTAATTTTTCCTGTTTCCCAGATGCCAAACCAGATGATGACCAGCGGAATCAGCGCCAGTGGTGGAATCGGCCGCATGAATTCAACAATCGGATCAAACCAGCCACGAAACCAGTTGTTTAAACCCATGGCATAACCCAGCGGTATGCCGACAATACAGCCGAGTATGAAACCGGCGAGTACACGCAGCAGTGACCAGCCAATATTTTCCCAGAGCGTAATGTTCTGATAACCATTGGCTGCAATCTCAATAAAGCGTTCGATGACGGTTTCTGGTGCCGGTAGCCAGACGGGTTCCATTTGCCAGCCTTTATCGGGGGTAAATGACAGGCTGCCTTTGGGTGTCATGTTAACGATACCATTAGTCACAGCGATAGATTGTTTTGCTGTAATGGGTTGGTCATTAATGGCTATGATGCGATAGTTTTTTTCTTTGCCACCGTCATCATTATTTTGTACGCGTACTAAACCACTGCGCCATGCGCCTACTTTTATAGCATCGTCTTTGGCGAAGCCGGTTTGTTGTTCGGGGACTTCAGGTTTTTTTGTTTTATTACCAACGGGTTCTACACGTATATAAACAGTGGCCTTGTCAGTCTGATTTTGTGCGTTGATGGCGGTGTATGAAAAAGAGGTGCTACCGATAAAAGGGCCAGGCACATGCAGGGGTAATAATTTTGATCCTGTAAAAGCAGCCCAGATTATAAACAGAACGGCAATAGAAATGACTGAGGCGACTCGATTCGGTGTTACAGTGCTTTCATCACCAAAGGTAATCGTTTTACGGCTGCTGTTTTTCTGTTTTGACTTTAGTTGTCTGGCCAGTATTGTGTAAATAAAATAGGCCAGTATAAATAGTGTAATGTAGATGATTAGAATTAACATGGTGCTAGATTGCCTTGCCCATAATTTCTTCTTCCATTTCCCATATCATAGAAAGAATTTCTTCGCGTATTTTTGAAAAGTCCGGATGTTTTTTGACTTCGCGCAAATCAGCATCGACGCCCAGTTGTGCAAAAGGTAAATGGTATTCTTTATGAATACGACCGGGCCTTGGCGCCATAACCAGTAAGCGCTCTCCCAGTAATAAGGCTTCTTCAACCGAGTGGGTGATCAGAATAATGGTCTTACCGGTTTCTTTCCAGAGTTTGAGTATCAGGCTTTGCATTTTTTCCCGGGTTAAGGCATCCAGCGCACCCAGTGGTTCATCCATTAAAATCACGTCGGGATCATTGGCAAGACAGCGTGCCAGTGCAACGCGTTGTTGCATGCCACCGGAAAGTTCGTAAATATGTTTATTGCCAAAACCGTGCAGGCCAACGGTTTCCAGTAGTTCATCAACATGCTGATTAATCTGTTTTTCAGGCAGGCCTTTCATGGTGGGGCCAAAGGCAATATTTTTACGTACGTTCATCCATTCAAATAGGGCACCCTGTTGAAACACCATGCCACGTTCGGCATCAGGGCCGTTGACCGGATGCTGGTTGAGTACCACCTGTCCTTCGCTGGGTGCGAGAAATCCTGCCACTATATTAAGTAATGTGGTTTTACCGCAACCTGAAGGGCCTAATACTGATAGCAGTTCACCTTGCTGAAGATTCAAGGATACATTTTTTAGCGCTTCAACTGTGCTGCCATCAGGCAGGCTGAAGGTCATTGAAAGATTATCGATCTGTAAGTTGGCGTTATGGTTATCAGGTTTATTCAAAACAGAAGCTCGTTGTTCCTTATTAATTCAGGGGTTACATTTTTGCCGCAGCTTTTAAATAGCTAATATCAACAGCACTGTCATAACTGTCTCGGGCTTCCGGGATTGTGCCCTGAGAGACAAAGAAATCAGCGACCTGTTTGAGAAATTTCTGCGTGCCGCCGCCCAGCCATTTCTTACTGAGTTGTTGTTTAATGTCGGGAAATGAAAATCCGGCCATGGTCTCCCGGGTATTGTCTTTATCCATACCCGCTGTTCTGGCAATCACAGGTAGCATTTTTTCAGATTCATTAGAAGCATAACGAGCATTCATATCTGCGGTGACTTTTAAAAATTTTGCCAGTAGTTCAGGGTTTTCCTGAGCCCATTGTGTGGTAACGGTTGTTGCATCAAATACCTGAATACCCAGTTGTTCTTTTTCTGCGCCGGTCATCAGTATATTGCCATGCTGTTTCATGCGATTCAGTGCACCACCCCAGCCACAGACCATATCCAGATTGCCCGTGGCAAATGCAGCTGCACCATCAGCCGGTGCCATATCAACAATTTTCATTGTCGAGGTGTCGACACCCAGATGTTCCATCTGTTTTAAAAAACCATAATGAGCCGCTGTGCCAATAGGAACGCCAGCCTGTTTGCCTTCCAGCTCTTTTGCATTTTCTTTGCTGATTTCCAGACTGGTGCGCACTACGCAATTAACATTGTCAGAATAGGATACGGCCACATCGACAATTTGCAGATCCTGTCCGGCAGAAGTGGCAATCACAAAAGGTGGAATGCCCTGGGAAAATGAAATCTGCACATCACCGGATGCCATCGCTGCTGACATGGCCGTGCCGGCATCAAATGAAACCCATTTAATGTCGACGCCCAGTTCTTTGTCATAGATTTTTTTTGTTTGTGCATACTGATTGGGTGTTGGCCATTCGAGAAAATAGCCCACAGTTATTTCTTCAGCACTGATTGTGCTGGTTGAAAAAATGCCAATTGCACAGATTGAACGTAGTAAATTTTTCATTTATTTATGTTTTTTCAGGTTATCAGTGCAAAACATTATAAACGATTAAGCCATGCTCGTTTACCCCGAACGAAGCATTAACTTATTTGATGATGATTATTGTTTAACAGCAATATACAAAAATCAGGTCTAAGCTCTTTAGCTAATGCGTAAATTCTCTTTAAGAATGGTTGTAACGCATTGTCAGTTTAGATAGTCAGAGTATCTGTGCCTGTATGCAGGCTTGTCCAGTTGTTAGTGGAGAGCATTGTTTGAAAGACAATATCGATACAGTTTCTGTAAAACGAATTACCTGGAAGTATCTTTCTTTAATTTTATTCCTGATATTAGCGGGCATTGCACTGGCTACTGGCCTTGCGGTTCATTTTATTCACAAAGATGAAATTGTTCATGAGTCTTTTCAGCGTGATGTTCTGAGTAAGGATTTTGGTGAGCTGGTGAATTTTTATCGGAATGTTGCCAGTAATTTGTCCAGAAAACATGAATTAAGAGATATTCTGGAATTTAGTGACATTGATCAGGCAGAATTATGGGCCAGAAATACAAGAAGTCTGTTGTCGGAAGCTATTGGGGTTGCATTGATTGATAGAGATGGGCAGGTACTGGGAGAACCATTGCAATTAAGGCTGGGTAATCAGTGTCTGCTGGATCTTAAGCATATGTTGTCAGATAAGCAGATTTCCCAGCCACCGGTGCACAATGATGTGCCCAGACTGGCACACTTCGATATTATTCAGCCTGTGAGTGTTAATGGTGAAACTATCGGTCTACTGTTTATGAGTTTCAGTCTTGATGTATTACAGCACAGAGCTGAACAGCTAGTGGCAGAAGGACAGTATCTGTTAATTGAAGATGTCCAGGGTCGCAAGCTGGCTCAGGTTGGGGAACTTCCTGAGGTGAACGATGAGCATCTGGATCATGTTCGAGTCACCATCGTGGATACTGACTGGCATATGCATTATATTGCTCGACATGATGAAACCAGTCAGCTTTTTGTGATTGCTGTGTTGATTGGTGTTGTGATTCTGGCCATTACAACATTAGTTACATTCATTCTTTCTGGTCGACTGGTGAGGTTATTACAAAATGATTTTAATCTTATCCGCAGCAAGCTGGAGAGTGTGACGTCTGGTTCAGTCGATATAGATGTTAATGAGGGACGTGTATTACTGGAAACAGCAGTCATTATGGAAGATGTATCTTTGATTGTGGAACAGATCAAACAATTAAGTATGTATGATTCACTGACGGGATTGCTGAATCGGCGTGTTTTTGAGGATGAAATTGAGCGTCATCTTGAGCTGGTTAGTCGGGGATTTTTATTCAGACTGGTATTGCTCGATCTTGATCATTTTAAACAGGTGAATGATGCCTATGGTCATGATGTGGGAGATGAAGTGCTTGTTGTTCTTGCGGATAGTTTGCGTGAGCGTTGCCGATCTACTGATGTTCTTGCGCGTCTGGGTGGTGATGAGTTTGCGCTAATCATGCCGGGTGAAATCAGCACCAGTCTGGATGATTTTTATACAGATCTGAATACGCTTTTTGTCAGCAAACAGGCATTAATTAATAATGGCCAGGGAATTGAGTCTCCATGTCAAATCAGTGCGGGTGCAGTTTCTATAGGGCGTGAGGCAGATTATGATATTAAGCAGCTCATGAAGCAGGCTGATCAATTACTCTATGAAGCAAAACGTGCCGGACGAGCAACCATTCGGTATTCTTCCAGTCATTAAGCTTCCTCGACTTTAAACACAATTCACTATATCTCTCTGTCAGTAACGTCTTTTTTTCGCGAATAGCAAAAAAAACGCTTTGACCGCTTCGTTCGTTTTCGTTGGAATTTATTTTTAGCTTCCCAGTTGGTTGAAAAATAAAGAAAAAATCAGGGTCTAATAGTGGACGATTTTTGACGAACAAAGCATTGGAATGTCGTTCTTCAGCTTGATAGTTTCAGGTTCTGTTATCTGATTTGTCATCAGAGCAAACAGATATGTAAATCATATATCTACCGTGAGTGGATGATTTAAATGTTGAAACGTTGAAATGTTGGAGAAGCTGTATGAATAACGTAATTAAATCAGAAATGCGATCGTCCACTCTGGGTCGATTGATCAAAAAAACATTAGTCTGTGGTGTTGTTGGCCTTGCCATGAGCATGGGTGCAGCCTCTGCTATTGCTGCCAAGGGTGATGGTAATGGCACGCAAAGTCATGGTTTTGGATCCATGACACCATTCAGTCGTGTTGCCAAAATACCGGTGGTGAGAGTGAGAGGTGAGGTCGATCATAAAGCGACCTATGCCAAGGCACGCGCGGCTTCTGTGGCTATTGCGACCTATGTTGCCAGAATCAAGGAGGCTGACACTCTGGGTAGTGATGTGATCAAGGGTATTGACTGGAAGCTCGGTGGTACCAGTGCTGAATGCCTGGAAACCCGGGTTTGTACAGATGACGAAATTAATCACAATGTACTGGCGATTCCATCACCAGATCCCATTGATCCCTATGATGCGACCTATTTAGAAACGGGCGTGGTGACACCGGCCAATACCAAAAAAGGTAATGTGGTTGAGTTCTGTAATAAGAAATATGCTTCCATGGCCATGGGTGTGGATCCCATTATCGGGGATAAAAAAATTGCTAACGGTTATGCTCATGCTCCAGCCTTACCCTGTGAGGTGTCTGTATGGAATGATGACCAGCATATTTACGTAGATATGCTGGATCCTTCGGCTATCTTCACTCTGTTCTTTAGTGACACTCTATTCAGTGCTGATATGCAGGATCCTGATTTTGCAGAAGCCCTGTATGCCATGCCTCCACAGGTAAAGGCTGAGATTGTCGCCATTATTCATGCCGCCCTGTCTGAGTTTGATTCAAATACTAAAGCTATGGATCAGAAGGTTGGTCCTGTGTATGACTCAATTGAGGATATCATTGCGGCAGTGGATGCATCACCTCTGGATTCACCTTATCTGCATATGGTTTACACCAAGGTTGATGGTGGTTTATTCACCGATGCCGAGTCTAAACTGGTGGCTCAGACCATTATCAATACCATGAGTATTCATGGTAATGCTGATGCAGGTTCTCATCCTACGGTGATTAATGCTGATGGTGATACTCTGGACAGTATTCTGAGTCCTAAATCCAGCTGGCGTTCTGCACGTATAGCACCGATTACTATTCCTGGTAAAAATCACATCATTGAAGCCTGTTCACCCAAGTATGCCAAGATGGCGATGGGTACCGGTCTGGAACGTGTAAATGCGCTGCCCTGTGAAATCACTGTTAAGACTATGGGCGATAAACTGGTGATCAGTTATCTGGATCCATACTTTATGCTGGGTGCCATGTTTGCCGATATTTCTGACGAGGATAAAGTAAAATTCGCGGCTATTCCTGGCCTCATCAATGCTGATTTGCAGGCGGTCGTAAAAGCTGCACTGGATGTAAATCTGGGTATTGCGTTGAATGAGCCAACACGCAAAATCATCAATATGCTTCCATAAAGAGTTGTTTGCAGTCCTGTCATTTCCCTGGCGAAAGCCAGGGATTTTAAAAAACATCGAGATTTAATGAAATGAAGAAATGGGTTGTTGTATTTATATCGGTTTATTTATTTGTTTATCACAGGCTAAGGAAAGAGAAACAACAACATCGTATGGCATGAGTAGTATGAGTCAGCAGGATGCTGGCTATTCCCCTGGTAATGCAATATCAGGGGTATTTTATTAGAGGTGAGTGTGATGATTAAATTGCCTGTTTATATCCTATTCGTATTTTTACTGTTTACCGGGGCACAGGCCAGGGCGGTTGATTACCTGCTGCCAGATCTGGATGGTCAGATGCAGTCACTGGAACAATACCGGGGAAAGTGGCTGATTGTGAATTACTGGGCGACCTGGTGTAAAACCTGTATGAAGGAGCTGCCCGATCTGGTGGCCACTTATAATGAGAACAGGGATAATGATATTGTGGTGGTGGGCATTAATTTTGAGTCGATCAGTCAGGACAGCTTGAGAGGCTTTGTTAAGGAGAAGGCGATTCCTTATCCTGTATTAATGAGTAAGCCCATTCCATCCACGCCGCTGGGGCGAGTGTTTGCGCTGCCGACGACCTATATTATTGATCCGAAGGGTAAGCTGATTGCGGGTCAGGTGGGTCTGGTGAGTCAGCAACATCTGACTGATTATATTAGTGAAAAACGTATTTCAGAGGACTATGTTAGCCTGGCTGGTCATTAGAACAGGTGAATACTGTGTATATTATTAAGTGTTAATACATACTTGAAATTGCTAAGATCAGCTCCATATAAAATAATCAATCAGATTTCTAGAGGTGATGTATGGATGTTTTGGAGCGAATTGATGAGGCCGTGAAAAGTCATGCGGTATTCATTTTTATGAAAGGTACACCCCAGTTTCCTTCCTGTGGTTTTTCCAGTCGTACGGCTGAAGCACTGAAACAGTGTGGTCAGGAGTTTGGTTTTTGCAATGTACTGGCTGATGCAGAAATTTTTGAGAATTTACCCCGTTATGCAGACTGGCCAACTTTCCCGCAGGTTTATATTAATGGTGAACTGATTGGCGGTTGTGATATAACCTGTGAGATGTTTGAGAAAGGTGAATTGCAGAAAATGATTGATGAGGCTGTTTCAGCTAAAGCTTAATCATTAAAATCGCTTTATTATAAAAAAGCCCCGCAAGATTCCTGCGGGGCTTTTTTTATTTAGATCGTATCTAGATTAGATAGCGATTTGATTACGGCCATTATTTTTGGCTTCATACAGTTTTTCATCTGCCGCTTTGACGACTTTCAGAACTGACGGTACTTCACCTGTACCATCATAGAAATACACACCAATAGAGGCCGTGATAGGTAAGTCTCCTGCCGACGTTTTAAATGGGCGTTGATTAATGCAGGATAAAACCCGGTTGAGGGAGGCGGGTTTATAATTTTCAGCTCGGGTGTAATGCATAATAATGCCGAATTCCTCACCTCCCATACGACAGACCAGGTCAGTAGGTCTTACTGTACGACGTAAGCGCCGGGTGAAACCGACCAGTACTTCATCACCTACATCGTGCCCATAGGTATCATTAATAGGTTTGAAATGATCGATATCCAGCATAAGAAAGCAAACGCCGCCATGTCGTGCAGAGGCGTCTAGCAGGTGCATTTCCAGTTGTCTTGTTGCCAGGCGACGGTTACCAGCACCGGTTAAGGGGTCAGTTAATGCCATTTCTTCCAGCTGTTTGATGGTGTCTTCCAGCTGATGAGAGGTTTCCAGTAGATCGTTCTGCAGGGATGCGATACGGGCTGCAGCATTGACTCGAGCCGCCAGTTCATGGGGATTCGGTGGCTTGCTGATGTAGTCGTCTATGCCCCGGTTGAAGGCTTCAACCAGAGGTTCTATACCTTCCTGGGCAGTGAACAGAATGACAGCGGTATAAATGCCCCGCTCTTCATCTCTCTGACGTACGGCTTCCGTTAGCTGAAGACCATCCATCCCGGGCATGACCCAGTCGGCCAGTACAACATCGGCATGTTGCTCTTCAAGCAGTTTGAGGGCGACTTCAGCACTGTCAGCCACCCGAATATTGCTATAACCGGCTTTTTTCAATGCCGCCTGAACCACGACTCTACTGAATTGCATATCATCGACAATGATGATCGAAACGTCTTTATAAGATGACATAATTGATCTTGTTCTTATTCGGGAATTTTTTGATAAATCGTTCCTTGTTAAAAGGTTGCCTGTTGTATCCATTTTGTATTTTCTACCATACTATTTTAGTCATTTTTTTTATATCTACCGCAAAATTTGTTAAATAAGTGCGATATACGTCAAACTGGCCCATAGGCCGGGCAATTCTACACTAATTGCTCTTGATTGTTGAATCAGCTGAAGACCAGATCATACCGTTACTTTTACGCCAGCGATTGACAATATTGCAAAATAATTCAGCTGTTTTAAAGGCATCGTAGGCGGCTGAGTGGGCGCTGTCATTATCCCATTCAATACCTGCTGCCTGTACTGCCCGGGATAATACCGTCTGTCCATAAGCCAGGCCGGCAAAGGATACAGTGTCAAAAGTACTGAAAGGGTGGAATGGATTACGAGTAAGCTGACAGCGTTCAGCGGCGGCATTGATGAAATTCAGATCCATCATGGTATTGTGGCCCACCATAATGGCGCGTTTGCATTCATTTTTTTTCATTGAAGCCCGAATCAGTTTGAAGATATCAGTCAGGGCTTCTTTCTCAGGTACGGCCATACGAAAGGGGTGATAGGGATCAATGCCGGTTATTTCCAGTGATTTTGGCTCCATATTGGAGCCTTCAAAGGGCACTACGTTACGGGCTATTTGTTCATCAATATCCAGGATGCCATTGTCATTGATTTTCAGAGTCACTGCGGCGACTTCCAGGAGGGCATCTTTTTTCTGGTTAAATCCCCCAGTTTCAACATCGATAACCACGGGTAGAAAACCACGAAAACGACGTGACATGGGTGCAGGTTTAGTGTCAGATATATTCATACAGTTAAAACATAGCAATATAAGGAAAGAAATGGTTACACGATTAATAAAACAATTCGTTATTGTAGTATGTTTTATATCGACTCCAGCGTTATCTATTGCTCAGCAGGTAGATAACGAAGAGCGCATTCTACACCCCAAAGGCCTGTTGTGGAAAATTGAGAAGCCAGGTTTTAGCCCAAGTTCTGTCTATGGCACCATGCATGTGAGTCATAAGGACGTTATTAATCTCGCTGAGCCTGTTGAGCGGGCGTTTGTTAATGCGGAACGATTTGCGATGGAAGTATTGCTTAACTTTGATGCGATGGGGGTGATTACCCGTCGAAGTTTCTTTAATGATGGCCGCACACTGAAAACAGTTATGTTGCCAGATGATTTTAAGAAATTATCACAATTGATGATGTCACAGTTTTCCATGACTGAAGAAGTCTTTGAGCACATGCGTCCGTGGATGGTATTTACTCTGCTAATGATGCCGCCAGAAGAAATGGGTAAAGACAGTTCAGCGCTGGATATGATTCTGTATCGCCGTGCCGCGATGCGTAAAATCCCTTTGTTAGGTCTGGAAACTGCGGAAGAACAGCTGGATGTGCTCGAAGGACAAAGTCTGGAGGATCAGATATGGATGTTAAATAAAACCGTTAAAGAATATGCCGAGATTAACAGGCAGTTCGATGAAATGTTAAAAGCCTATATTGATCGTGATCTCGCCGGGTTAGTCAGACAGCAGCAACAGAGTATGTATGATGATACTGATATCGATGATCGGTTTCTGGAGCAGTTAATTGATATGCGTAATGTCAGAATGGTTGAGCGTATGCAGGATTATTTGCAAAAAGGTAATGCCTTTATTGCGATTGGTGCCCTGCATCTGCCGGGCCAGAAGGGTGTGCTGCATTTACTGGAGCAGCAGGGTTATTCGGTAACGCCCCTGTATTAAACGGAGACTAACTGCCAGTATTCTTCTTCACCCGCATGTAATGGCACAATAGTATCTGAGCCGAATGGATAAGATTCCGGCACTGTCCAGTTTTGTTTTTTCAGGGTAATGCGATCGGTGTTTCTGGGTAGACCATAAAAATCAGCGCCATGGAAACTGGCAAAAGCCTCCAGTTTATCCAGGGCATTATTTTCATCAAAAATTCGTGCATAAAGTTCAATAGCCAGTGGCGCTGAAAAAATACCGGCGCATCCACAGGCCGATTCTTTTTTATGTTTTGCATGAGGTGCACTGTCTGTGCCGAGAAAGAATTTTTTATTGCCTGAGGTTGCAACATTTATCAGGGCTTCTCGATGATGTTCACGTTTTAGAACTGGCAGGCAATAATAATGTGGTCGAATACCGCCTTTAAAAATAGCATTTCGATTATAAAGTAAATGTTGTGGTGTGATGGTGGCAGCAATATTGTCTGCACTCTGGCTGACGAAATCAGCAGCATCTCTGGTAGTGATATGTTCAAAAACAATTTTTAATTCAGGAAAATCTTTTATCACCGGTGAAAGTACTTTATCAATAAAGACTTTTTCGCGATCAAATACGTCGACATTTGCATCGACGACTTCACCATGAACCAGTAAAGGTAACTGATGTTTTTGCATGGCATCTAAAGTCGCGTAACAGTTCTTTATATCAGTAACACCGGCATCAGAATTTGTCGTTGCGCCTGCCGGGTAAAGTTTGACTGCTTTGATATGAGAATTATTAGCTGCACGTTCGATTTCATCGACAGGTGTATTATTGGTTAAATATAAAACCATTAAAGGTTCGAATTTCGAATCAGCAGGAATGGACTGTAATATACGTTGGCGGTAAGCCAGTGCCTGTTCTGTCGTGGTGACTGGCGGTGTAAGGTTAGGCATAATAATCGCCCGGCCAAAACGTTGTGCAGTGAAAGGCACAATATCTTTTAGTGTGTTGCCATCCCGCACATGTAAATGCCAGTCATCAGGTCGCGTAATTGTCAGTTTCATCAGCGTATCATTCAAAATAGGTATAAAAGGTTATAATATCAACTGTATGTTAATAATAACCGAAAATCATCCATGACTGCGCTATTAAAAGCATATATGCATCTGTGTTTGTTGAGTAAAGGTCCGCAGAGTATTCCTTATTCGAATATTTTATTGCGTATTGTGCTGGTATTGTATTTTGTTACCGGAGTACTGAGTTCATTGCCGTCGTCATCATTTGGTCAGTCTGTGCTGATGATGTGTGTTGATATTATTGTGTTAATGCTGTTTTGCTGGGGCTGTTTACAGATATTTAGAAAGCTTTCACGTTTTAATCAGATGATGACCGCTATCCTGGGTACCGGCAGTCTGTTTCAGCTACTCGCCTGGCCGCTGATGTTTTATTTTGAAATTGCACAGGCTAAACAGGTGGTTGTACCTGAGCTGGGTTTTTTATTATTAATGTTGATTAGCTGGAACCTAGCGGTGTATGCGCATATTTTTCGTGAAAGCTTTGGCATTCGATTGTATGCTGCTTTTTTTATTACATTGGCCTATGCCGTTATTTCAGTAACGTTACGACAATTATTATTTCCCGAATTAGGAGCCTGATTCTTGCATATTCATATTCTCGGTATTTGCGGTACCTTCATGGGCGGCATTGCCGTACTGGCCAGACAGGCTGGTCATAAAGTTACAGGTTCGGATACTAATGTTTACCCGCCGATGAGTACCCAGCTGGAAGAACAGGGTATAGATCTAATGCAGGGCTTTGATTCAGCACAGCTTGAACCTCAACCGGATCAGGTAGTGGTAGGCAATGTAATGACGCGGGGTAATGAGGCTGTTGAGTACATGCTCAATAAGGGGATCCGATATAACTCCGGGCCTCAGTGGCTGGCTGAACATGTATTAAAGGATCGCTGGGTACTCGCGGTTGCAGGCACCCATGGTAAGACCACCACCAGTAGTTTGCTGGCCTGGATTCTGGAGTATGCGGGCTTAAATCCCGGTTTCCTGATTGGTGGCGTACCGGCTAACTTTGGTGTCTCGGCGCGACTCGGTGAAGGACCGTTTTTTGTGGTCGAGGCCGATGAGTATGACACGGCATTTTTTGATAAGCGTTCAAAATTTGTTCACTACCATCCCCGTACCCTGATTATGAATAATCTTGAGTTTGATCATGCAGATATTTTTGAGGACCTGGATGCAATTAAAAAACAGTTTCATCATCTGGTGAGAACCGTACCCGGTGAAGGATTGCTGGTGGTTAATGGAGAAGAAGAAAATTTAACTGATGTGCTTAAGCAGGGTTGCTGGACGCCGAAAGAAACATTTGCGGAAGCAAAGGAATCTGACTGGCGCATCAGTAATGTCACTAGTGATGGACGAAGCTTTGATGTTTATTTGAATAATGAAAAGCAGGGTCAGGTAAAAGGTCATATGCTGGGTAAGCATAATCGTCTGAACGCATTAGCCGCCATCGTGGCTGCACGCCATGTGGGTGTGCCAGTGGCTCAGTCGATTGATGCATTAGCTCATTTCAAAGGTATCAAGCGACGCATGGAAGTGTGTGGCGAAGTAAAAGGAGTGATTGTGTATGATGACTTTGCCCATCATCCAACGGCCATCAAAGAAACATTGCAGGGGCTCAGGGCCGCAGTGGGTGAAGCTAAAATCTGGGCCGTGCTGGAGCCACGATCTAATACCATGCGTATGGGTGTGCATAAACAGCAACTCGCAGCATCATTGATGGATGCTGATCAGGTCATGCTTTATCAGCCAGAAAATATGGACTGGGATATGCAGCCAGTGATTGACGAAGTGGGTAATAAAGCACATCTGCTTAATCAGCTTGATGCTATTGTGTCTTTACTGGGTGATCAGGCAAAAGAAGGTGATCATATCCTGGTAATGAGTAACGGTGCGTTTGGTGGTATACATCAGAAAATTCTGGATGCCTTAGGATAAAAAACAGAGTCCGCAAATGCACGCAAATATTGGCAAATAAAAGATTTATCAAGTTTTGTCTTAAGGTAAATGAGTAATTTGTTTGATCAAACGATGAGCTAGAATATGTTCCTATAAAAATATTAGCGTTGCCTGCATGGATGCAGGTAAGGGGCGTGAGCACACCTATATGGATATAGGTGGTGGAGTAATGCAGGAGCAATTACCGAGGATGCGGTAGCTTTTATTCCCGTGCATTTGCGGATATCTTCTGTTTTTTGAAGTAAGGTTGCCATCATGAATTTAGATACGGATAAAAAAATAATTGTACTGGCTATAAGTGGTGCATCGGGTGTGCAGTATGGTATTCGTTTGCTGGAGCAGTTACTGACACACGGCCATAAGGTTTATTTGCTGGTGACCCGGGCAGCTCATGTGGTGATCAGTATGGAAACTGAACTCAGCTGGCCAGCGAATACTCACGAGCTGCAAAGTCAGCTGTGTAAACGCTATGGTGTGAAAGAGGATCAGTTAGAGGTCTGTGGTGAAAATGAATGGGCATCACCGATTGCCAGTGGCTCGTCTTCAGTTGATGCCATGGTGGTCTGTCCCTGTTCCATGGGAACCCTGTCGTCTATTGCAGTGGGTGCCAGTGCTAATTTGCTGGAGCGGGCAGCGGATGTCATATTGAAAGAACGTAAAAAGCTGGTGCTGGTACCCAGAGAAACACCCTTTTCGGATATTCATCTGGAGAATATGCTCAAGTTATCGCGTATGGATGCGATTATCATGGCTGCTAACCCGGGTTTTTATAATAAACCGGATACGATTGATGATTTAGTTGATTTTATGGTCGCACGCATCCTTGACCACATAGGCATAGCGCAACAGTTGCAGCCCAGATGGGGGGAGTAACTAAATCAGGTCAGGTGTAACAAGCACAAAAAAGGCCGGTAAAAATACCGGCCTTTTCTATTTATGAATCCAGTGCTGCGTCTACACTAACGTCTTCTGCTTGTAAGCCTTTCTGGCCTTCAATCAGATTAAATTCAACTTTCTGTCCATCTTTCAGGGTTTTAAAACCGTCACCCCGGATAGCTCTGAAATGAACAAATACATCATCACCCGTTTCACGCTCGATGAATCCGTATCCCTTTGAATTATTGAACCACTTAACGATTCCATTTACACGATCAGACATTTATTTTTACCTTTTTTTTCATTTCAGGATAAGAACTTCCGTAATCACTTATCCAGTACTTTTTATTATGAGGCGATGGCGACATCCTCTGCCTGTAGCCCCTTTTCTCCTTTGGTCACATCAAATTCAACTCTCTGGCCTTCAATCAGGGTGCGATGACCCTGGCCGCGAATTGAACGAAAATGGACAAAGACATCATCACCGTTATCACGGGTAATAAAGCCAAAGCCCTTGTTCGTATTAAACCACTTAACGGTACCAGTTTCACGCCCTTTATTAGAATTAATCGGTTTGGGCTGGTTAATTTGGCCATTTGAGGCTGTTTTATTAGTCAAAACTAATACAGAAAGGGTGGTTGCAACGAAAAATAGTGCAAAAAGTGATGTCATGGCCGCAGTTGATGACAGGCCTGCATCTTTTAATATTTGAGTGCTTGCAAATGTTGCAATGGCTGAAATGATGGCGTTTACAGCAGTATTTCTAATAATTGTAGATGTACTCATGTTAATGTTTTCTCACTGTGGTTAAAGATAAAACTAAAAAATATACCTCAAAGTATCGAGGACTTGTTATTTTGTGGATTTATTATGTAATAACTTTGTAACATTTATCATTAGAGCTTTGGTTCTTGATTATGCTGGGTAGCTCAGATTCATTATTTAAGCTAAAACTCCGGATTAAATGCGGCTTTTATAATCCACGCTTTTATAAAGAGCCAGCATTATAATATTTTTTCTGGATAAACTGCTAGTCTGCTGTAAAAAACTTACTTATCCTGTTGATTTAAGGTTTCTTTTGCGATTTTTTCCAGTAGCTGATCGATGGGCGTTTCCGGGGGCATCTGTAAGTGGAAGCCCTGATTCTTAAGGTTTCCCATAACCTTAACCGGGTCTTCGCAGGCCAGTTTCTTGTCCTTGTTGAGTACCAGTTCCAGAGTAAATTCCAGTATGCCCAGATTCTTGCTTAAATCTTCAGGCAGTATGTCAAAGTTGTCTTTTTCCGCCAGGTAGATATACATATCGGCCTTGGCCGAGCAGCGATAGATGTAACAGTTTAATTCTGTCATTTATAGTGATTCCAGAACTTTGCCTGCCGCATCAATGGTTGCCTGAATATCTTCTTCCGTATGCATGGCACTGACAAAGCCGGCTTCATAAGCAGAAGGCGCCAGATAGACACCTTCATCGAGCATGCCATGGAAGAAAGCATTAAAGCGCTCCACATTGCACTGGGTCACCTGCTCAAAATTGGTCACCTTATCAGCATCAGTGAAGAACAGACCAAACATGCCACCCACCTGATTGGATGTCATGGGAATACCCGCGGCTTTGGCTTTGGTTAGAATGCCTTCTAATAGTGTACTGACCTTGTCGGACAGTGATTCAAAAAAACCATCTGCTGAGATCAGCTCCAGTGTTTTAAGGCCGGCTGCCATGGCCACAGGGTTGCCGGATAAGGTGCCTGCCTGATAAACAGGTCCTAGTGGGGCAATGTATTCCATAATATCTCGGCGACCACCAAAAGCACCCACAGGCATACCGCCACCAATGACTTTACCCAGGGTGGTTAGATCGGGTTTTACATTGTAAACCGACTGGGCGCAGCCTAATGCGGTACGAAAGCCGGTCATCACTTCGTCAAAAATAAGTACAGCGCCATATTCATCACAGACTTCACGCAGGCCCTGAAGAAAGCCCGGTACCGGTGGAATGCAGTTCATGTTGCCAGCTACAGGCTCAACAATGATGCAGGCAATTTTGTCACCAGACTGTTTAAAGGCTTCTCTGACCTGATCTATGTCGTTATAGGCCAGGGTCATAGTGTGTTCTGCAAGACAGGCAGGTACACCCGGTGAACTGGGTACGCCCAGGGTCAGGGCGCCTGAGCCTGCCTTAACCAGTAAAGAATCAGAATGGCCATGATAACAGCCTTCAAATTTTACAATGGTGTCACGGCCGGTAAAGCCACGGGCCAGACGTATGGCGCTCATAGTCGCTTCGGTGCCTGAACTCACCATGCGCACCAGATCAATCGAAGGGATGATGCTGCAGATTTTTTCTGCCATCTCAGTTTCGATGGTGGTGGGGGCGCCAAAACTCAGGCCCCTGTCAGCGGCATCTTTGACTGCCTGGATGACCTCGGGGTGAGCGTGCCCCAGAATCATCGGCCCCCAGGAGCCAACATAATCAATATAACGTTTTCCGTCTGTATCCCAGGTATAGGCACCTGCGGCGCTGTCAATAAACACAGGTTCACCACCCACGCCTTTAAAGGCACGTACCGGTGAATTCACACCGCCGGGAATAAAATTCTGGGCTTGTTTAAACTGATCGGCCTGGCTCATGATTAAAATCTCTTTGTCACAGATAATGGAAACGCGGTATTTTACATGAAAATGCCAGTAAATCAGAATGACGTTATTTAATGGAGATCAAAATGAAACGCTGTGTATGGGCAGGGGATGATCCCCTGTATCAGAAATATCACGATGAAGAATGGGGCGTGCCCAGTTACGACGATCAACATTTGTTCGAAATGCTGATCCTCGAAGGTGCTCAGGCGGGGTTAAGCTGGATCACGATTCTTAAAAAACGTGAAAATTATCGTCAGGCCTTTGATAATTTTGATGCAAAAAAAATAGCTCGCTACAGTGAAAAGAAAATTGAAAAATTATTACTTGATCCCGGCATTGTGCGAAATCGTTTAAAAGTCAATGCCACAGTGACTAATGCCAAACTGTTTCTGGATATTCAAAAACAGCAGGGTAGTTTTGCAGATTACATCTGGAGTTTTGTTGACGGCAAACCGATTATTAATAAATGGAAAAGACATGAAGATATTCCGGTGACTACAGATGAGTCGGATGCGATGAGTAAGGCTTTAAAAAATCGGGGTTTTAAATTTGTCGGCAGTACGATTTGTTATGCCTATATGCAGGCAGTGGGAATGGTGGATGATCATGTGGAGGGGTGTTTTAGATATATAAAGAGAGGGATAAAAAAACGGAATAAAAATTAATTATATGGAATAAATGACTGCCTGCTTACGTCATTTATTTTAATGCCCGCTTTCTTTGTCGGGTTCATATAATGAAATAATAATGGAGAAGTTAAAATGATAACACCTAAGAGACTGATGCAGGGGTTTCTATTCGCGCTGACAGGCTTGTTCTTATCTGTTGGGTTTACCGCTAAAGATGCGGGTCATGGCCATGATTATCGAACGTTTCATGTTGATGGCAATATAGATTATGGCAATGTTGCTGACTCGTATACAGCCGATCTTGTGATGTATCTTGCGGGTAATCAGTTTATGG
>JAPHQX010000123.1 GCA_026196035.1 Gammaproteobacteria bacterium | reverse complement strand
TCCAGTGAATCTCAGGGTTATAACCGATAAGACGGCTTGCATTATCGTTATTAATCAGAGGGTTAGCTATAAAGTCAGCCAGTGTACGGGGCAGTAAGGGGTGATGCTTGTATTTGATAAGTCCATATGGATAACTGAGCAGTTGTACCAGGCTGGCAGGTAATTTAATCAGGGGGCGTGGCAGCTTAAATTCTGTCTGCATAAAATCGTAAACTGATTTTTGAGAAGGTACTTCAGGTCCCACAATGTTGATGGATTCATAAAAGGGCAGATTCGGCGCAAGGGCAGCCCGGGCAAATGCCTGGCCAATATCCCGGCCGTCGACCAGGGGAAAATAGCGGTATCGGCCAATAACTTCAGGTATGCATCCTGATTTTACTCGAGCCAGCAGAGCCGGTAATACCCCGGTTTGTAGTTGCTTGCCTGAATAAATACCTGTGCGTAAATTCACCACAGAAAAATTCTCATTAGCCTGCATTCTTAGATAATCTTCTACTGCCAGCATACAGTTCAGCATGGCCGCATGACGTCTGGGTTTGCCTTTTGTTAAGGGGTTATTTCGATTGTTTAAACTGGCAACAGCAATATTACTCAGATTAACAAAACGTTTTACACGCCATTCAACGGCTCTGTTTATTAAATCAATGCTGGGTTCAAGGTAGTTTTTCTGGGACTGTTTTTTACTGTTAATAAAACTGGGCCAGCCGGCAGCATGACAGATAATATCAATCCCATTCAGCATACGATCCAGATAGTCTTCATCACACAGATCACCGACACGCACTTCGCCAGTATAGTTTGCGGAGAGATTATTTTTATTTCGGCAGGCAGCCACAATCTGCAGATCAGGATGATTAATTGCAATCAGTGTTTCAAGTATATGGTTACCAACAAAACCTGTTGCGCCTGTAATCAGGATTTTAGCGATGCTAGCCCTCCTTGAAATGTGCCTTGATCATTTATTTGTTTCTATAGAATATATCTGATAATTTGCTGTTGTACATTAAATTTAAATTAACTGTGATTAATCAACACATTGATTAAAACAGGCTTTAAAATAACAGGCCTTACATTAAATAAGAAAGCACCCGGCTATTGGATTCTACACTCACCCTCACGCAGATATTTTTCATTGGACTGGCCAGCACTTTACATTGTCTGGGTATGTGCGGCGGCATAATGGGGGCATTAAGTCTTAGTCTGCCCGTTGAAGTCCGTTCGAAACGATCTCGTTTATTTCTATTTGTCAGTCTGATGAATATCGGTCGCATCATTAGTTATATGGCGGCAGGCCTTATTGCCGGTGCCTTTGGGCTGGAGATTCTCAAGGCGCTTGGGCTGGATAATGCCCATCAGATTCTCAAGTATGTCGGTGTTATTTTTATGGTGGCGATAGGTTTTTACCTGGCCGGCTGGTTTCCTCAAATGGCCAGAGTCGAAAAGTTTGGCCAGCCCGTGTGGAAGGTACTGCAGCCAGTTGTTCGAAAAATGATGCCGATCAATTCCCCGGGACGTGCATTGATATATGGTATGGCATGGGGCTGGCTGCCCTGTGGACTGGTTTATGTCGTATTATTGTCAACCATTACAGCCGGTTCGGCCGTTCAGGGCGCAAGTATGATGCTGGCTTTTGGGCTGGGGACTCTGCCTACCATGGTCTCGGCGGGTTTTATGGCCAGCTGGATAAGGCGCTTTGCCAGCTCAGTGCAAACGCGCAGGATTATTGGTATCCTTATTGTAATTATGGCTATTGCCAGTTTATATCTTGGTGCTGGATATGATGAACACCATCACCATCAACACTAGAGTTTAGGTAGACCGTTATGAAAGCATTTGAACAGCTCATTGGTGAATCTCCAGAATTTCTCTCGGTGATTCGCTCTGCTGATATCGTTGCCGCAACTGATGTCACTGTTTTAATCGAAGGTGATACCGGTACCGGAAAAGAGCTCCTTGCTCAGGCGATACATGAATCGAGCAATCGAGTTGAAAAGCCTTTTGTTACTATCAATTGCGCTGCACTGCCTGAATCCCTTGTTGAGTCCGAATTGTTTGGCCATAAAAAAGGTGCCTTTACCGGCGCAGTAAATGATCAGGCAGGTTATATCAAACAGGCTGAAGGCGGTACATTATTTCTCGATGAAATCGGAGAGCTGTCATTAGCGGTTCAGGCAAAGTTGTTACGTTTTATTGAGTATGGTGAATGTCAGTGCGTGGGTGATTCGCGTCTACAGAAAGTGGATGTGCGTCTGATAGCAGCAACTAATAGAAATATCGCTGAACAGGTCAATAAAGGCCTGTTTCGTGAAGATCTGTATTACCGGCTTAAAATTGTACCGCTGGAATTACCGGCTCTGAAACAGAGAAGCGCAGATATTTTATTAATCGCCAGGCATTTTATTTCGTCACTATCTGAGCAGCATGACCTTGCCAGTCCAAAATTCACACCCTCAGCATTAAAACAGCTGCAAAACTATAGTTGGCCAGGCAATGTGCGTGAATTACGTAATCTGTGTGAGCGACTGGTTGTCCTGTTGCCGGGGCAGGAAATTACTGAGCATAATTTACCTGTTGATATCGTACAGAAAAAAGAGGCCGATTCGGGCAGGTTCAAATTGCCATCACAGGGTCTGAATCTGGAAATGCTGGAAACCGACTTATTAAAACAGGCACTCGGTTTAAGCCAGGGCAATAAAAGCCGTGCAGCACGTTTGCTGGGTATTAGTCGAGACGCTTTTCTCTACAGATTGAAAAAATATTCAATTTAATTTTCAAGCCATAGAGTAATTACCCTTATTAATTTATGAATAATAAAGGTGATATTTTTATGGCTTTCAATGTAGTATCTATCTTTATTGCTTCTTAATTCTATTTCCCTGGTTATGAATTCCTTGTTTTTTTGAGTGACTATATTGAGCCAGCATTCTACTGATTTGTTGTATAGAAAATCCAATGAAGAACAGGTGCGCATGCTCTATGCATCAATGCCATCTTCTGTTGTTGCCAATATTTTAACCTCTGTGTTACTGGTTGTTGCTCAGTGGAGCGCTATTGAGCATCAGGTATTAGCGATATGGTTTTGTGTTTCAATATTTGTGGTGATATTGCGTGCATTACTGCTAGTGGCTTACCGCAAGGCATCACCATCTGATAATGAAATATCCATCTGGGGTTATCTATTTAATCTGGGTTCATCAGCCTCTGGTCTGGTTCTGGGTTCGGCAGGTATTTTTCTATTTCCTGAAAATAATCAGGTTCATCAGATTATGTGTGCATTTGTACTGGTGGGTATGGCTTCGGGAGCTTTATCTTCTTTGTCATATGGGCGATTAACCTTTCCTCTGTATTTAAGTTTTATATTAGCGCCTTTGTTTTTTCGCCTGGCTATAGAAGGCACGAGTCTTTCATATGTGCTGATGCCGATGCTGGCTCTGGCATTTATCTTTATGTTGAAAAGTGCGTTACAAATATTTAAGAATACAGAGCAGAATATTATTTTACGTCTACAGGCAAATGAAAGAGAAGATGAATTATTAGAATCTCAGCAGAGACGGAATTTACATATTAAAAATACACCCTTAGGGGTTATTGAGTGGGACAAGGGTTTTCATGTTAAAGCATGGAATCCCAGTGCTGAAAAAATTTTTGGTTATACAGAGCAGGAAGCTTTGGGAAAACATGCAAAAGAGCTGATTTTACCTGATTATGTCATAGCCCATGTGGATGAAGTCTGGGCGCAATTATTACAGGCTGATGGTGGATTTCGTAGTACAAATGAAAATAAAATAAAAGATGGCAGCATTATTATATGTGACTGGTATAACACGCCATTAATTAATAATCAGGGAGAGGTAATGGGTGTGACTTCTCTTGTTGAAGATATTACTGAGCGCAAACTGGCAGAAGACCGGTTAAATGTGGCCAAGGAGGAAGCAGAGAGGGCCAATCAGGTTAAGTCAGAGTTTCTTTCGCGCATGAGCCATGAATTACGTACACCAATGAATGCTGTGCTTGGTTTTGCCCAGTTATTAGAGCTGGATCTGGAGAAAGAAAAGAACAGGGATAATGTTCGTGAAATCATAAAGGCGGGTAATCATTTACTGGAACTCATTAATGAAGTGCTCGATCTGTCAAAAATAGAAGCAGGCAAGTTTGATATGGTCATGGCTGACTTTGACTTATCTAAGGTCATCGATGAATGTCTTAATATGATCGATTCACAGGCTCGTCAATCAAGTATAGAAATAAATAATAAAACAAATTTGTCAGAACATTTTATTGTTAATGTTGATAAAGCCAGGTTTAAGCAAGTTCTTCTGAATCTTCTGTCAAATGCAATTAAATATAATAAGAAAAATGGTTCAGTAACTGTTGAATGTGAAAAGCTGTCAACTGATAAAATTAGAATAAAAATATCTGATACAGGTCGTGGTTTAACAGATGAGCAGCAGCGGTATTTATTCCAGCCATTTGAGCGTGTAGGCGCAGATCAGTCAAGTATTGAGGGTACTGGTATTGGGCTGGTTATTACCAGGCTTCTGGCGCAACAAATGGGTGGTGATGTTGGTTTCAATAGTGTCTATGGTGAAGGATCAACTTTCTGGGTTGATGTTAAAATGTCATCTGCAGAACCAGATCATGCCTGAGTATTTGTATTTAAACTGGATTTAATGCGAAACAGCTAACAGATTGATCATCTTATTTTGCTGTTTACTTGAGTCTTACTGTTTAAGTTTGTATGTTGTTCATCTTTCTGTAATGTCAATTGACAATCAAATGACTGAATAATCTTTATGCAAAATAAATTAACTCATCTTATGCGTATTATTCCTGAGCTGGCAAGGCAGGAGATTATGCCACGTTTCAATCAGGTTGGTTTCAGCTTTAAGAATGATGGCAGTCTGGTGACTGAAGCAGATCTGGCAATGCAGAAAGCGGTAACAAAAGAGTTGGCTAAACGTTGGCCTGAGTGTTATTTGCTGGGCGAAGAAATGACTGAGGATCAGCAGCAGAGCTTACTTGATTCGGAAAATCAGGGTTTGTGGATCCTCGATCCACTGGATGGCACCACTAATTTTTCTTCGGGTATTCCATTTTTTTCAGTTTCACTGGCACTGGTGCAAAATGCTGAGGTACGACTGGGGCTGATTTATGATCCGCTACGCGATGAATGCTTTACCGCATTTAAAGATCAGGGCGCCTGGCTAAATGGCAAACGACTAAAACTGAATGGTTCCTCTGGACGTGATATCAAACAGTGTGTTACCCAGGTGGATTTTAAACGCTTACCTAAAGAGCTGGCCATGCAACTCGCGGGCGATCACCCTTTTGCATCTCAGCGTAACTTTGGTTCCGGGGCGCTTGACTGGTGCTGGCTGGCTGCGAATCGTAGTCAGCTTTATGTACACGGAGGTCAGAAGCTCTGGGATCATGCTGCAGGTCATCTGATTCTTCTTGAGGCCGGGGGTTGTGCCTGTGACTTTTCAGGTAATGAACAATTTAAGCTTTCTTTGCAATCACAGTCAGTTCTGGCCGCGACACATAGAACTCAGTTCGAGCAATTTATAGACAGGTATCTAGCATAACTGGACATGTTTTTTACAGAAATTAACTAAAATGTGCTCTGTTCCGCTACACTTTACTTCTTATACAACATAGAATCAGCATTAAACTGATTTAGCCAGCAAGGTAACAGATGACCCCCTACGTAATTGATAATCGAAAACAACTGACTATTTATCTTCTTTTTATATTAGGCATTATTGGTAGTTTTATATTGGGCTGTGTATTTGGTTATCAAATGGCCAATACTGAACTTATGATAGCGCCTGCTGCTGTAGTTGAGCAGACCATTGAACCTGTTACTGATGAATCTATGGAGGGTGATAAAGTCATAGAGGATACAAAAAAGTCAGATAACAGGACACCAATTGAGCAAAAGAAAAACGATAAACAGGAAAACAGTAAAAAAGCTCAGCAAGAAAAGAAAAACGCAAAAAATACAACTCAGAACACAAAGCAAATTAAACAGGCATCAATTAAGAAAGTTGAGCCAGTTATCAAAAAGCCGGTTGTTAGCCCGGCAAAAAAAATAACGGATGTTAAACCGCCTGTTTCAGTCACAAAACCCGTACAGACATCTATTAAAAAAGACACATCAACAGCACCCTTAACATCACAAAAGACAGACGCCCAGCCAGCTTCGGTTAGTACCAATAACAATAATTCAGATTCATCTGCTGAAACGGCTAAGCCACAGTCTGAAGAAACAAAAAGTTCGGGAAATACGGATGGTTCCGTCAGTACTCAAAAAAAGAAATCTTATTACTCTGTACAGGCAGGATTATTTGCCAATCGTGATAATGCAGTAAAGTTTCTTGATGAGTTACTGAGTAATGGTTTTGATGCCTATCTGGTCGATTTTGTTTCTAGTAGTGGTGTGGTGAAATATAACGTTCGTTTTGGTCGTTCAGAAGACAGGAATACCAGCAGGCAACGGCTGGTTGAATTTCGCCAGGCTTTCACCACCCCTGCTTATATAGTAATTGGCAATTGAGTCTAAAGTCCCGAATAAAACTTCTTACCATTGATCTGGATGATACGCTCTGGCCATGCATGCCCACCATCATGCATGCTGAAAATATTTCATATCAGTGGCTGAATGCACATCTGCCGAGAATTACTCAGTGTTATAGTATCGAGAGCTTACGTGATAAGCGTAAGCAGTTGTTACAGCGTGAGCCATTACTGGTTAATGATTTATCTGAAGCACGTCGTGTACATTTTCGTGAGCTGGCCGATGAGCTTGATTATGGTTATGACTGGATCGATGAGGGTTTTAAGGTGTTTCATGATGCTCGACAGAAGGTCACGCTGTATGATGATGTGCTACCTGTGCTTGAACAGCTTAAATCAAAATTTCATCTGGTGGCCCTGACTAATGGTAATGCAGATATTCAGAAAACCGGTCTGGGAGATCTATTTGATAGGCAAATTTCTGCGGCTGATGTCATGGCGGCCAAGCCAGACCCGGCGATGTTTCACAGGGCGATGCAATATTATGCGGTTACGCCTGAGCAAACCCTGCATGTGGGTGATCATGAAGTGCATGATATCGATGGTGCTCATCGAGCGGGTATAGCGGGTGTCTGGGTGAACAGGGCTAATCTTAGCTGGCAGGAAACGGATTATTCAGCTGATTATGAAGTTTCTGATCTGAACGGTCTGCTGGATTTACTGTTATAAGCCACGATGGGCTATTTTTCATATATAATGCGCCCCCAGAGATTCACTAACATTTAAAAATTTTATGAAGTACAAGACTGACGATTTACGTATTTCCGGCCTGCAGGAAGTGATTCCCCCCGAGGAGCTGCACAAGGAATATCCGCTTACTGATAAGGCATCAGATACCATTCACAGTGCCCGTCAGACCATTCACGATATCCTGAATGGTGATAATGATCGTTTGCTGGTCATTGTGGGTCCCTGTTCTATTCATGATCCTAAAGCTGCGCGCGAGTATGCCGAGCGTCTAAAAGTGCTCAAGGATGAACTGGCCGATGATTTATGTATCGTCATGCGTGTTTATTTCGAAAAACCACGCACCACCGTTGGCTGGAAAGGCCTGATCAATGATCCCCATCTTGATGACAGTTTTAATATCAATCACGGCTTGCGACTTGGACGCAGCCTGTTACTCGATGTCGCTGAAATGGGTGTACCCGCCGGGACTGAATTTTTAGATCTTATCAGCCCGCAATACATTGCGGATCTGGTTAGCTGGGGAGCCATTGGCGCACGGACGACTGAAAGTCAGGGGCATAGAGAACTGGCTTCGGGTTTATCCTGCCCGGTGGGTTTTAAAAATGGTACCGATGGTGGTCTGAAAATTGCCATTGATGCCATTCAGTCGGCATCCCGTCCCCATGTGTTTATGTCATTAACCAAGCAGGGGCATTCGGCTATTTTTTCTACCACAGGCAATGATGATTGCCATATTATTTTACGCGGTGGTAAACAGCCCAACTATGATGCGGCCAGTGTTGATGAGGCTTCAAAACAGCTTGAAAAAGATGGTCAGCGAGCAAAGATTATGATTGATTGTTCTCATGCCAATAGTGGCAAAGATCATAATAAACAGCCTGAAGTGTGCCGCAATGTGGCTGAGCAAATCTCCCGGGGCGACTCACGAATTTTCGGCGTTATGCTAGAAAGTCATCTGGTGGCAGGACGACAGGATGTAGACGATGATGAAGACTTAATTTACGGTCAGAGCATCACTGATGCCTGCATGGGCTGGGATGAGTCTGAGGTTCTGTTGCGTGAACTGGCAAAAGCCGTTCAACAGCGTCGGCAATAATTTTTATTTTTAATCGCGTTACGGCTCATTGAGCATTTCATTGATCTGGGCACGTCGCCATCTGGCCTGATTTAATTTCCATTCATCGTCTTCTTTGCTTAGCGACAGCTCAAATAAATAAAGTCGTGCCCGAAGACTGATGAAGGCATCCATCGAGTCAACAGCGGTTCCGGTCATGGCCGCAAATACTGTTACATGGGCCTGGTCAGGTTTGGTAATGTGAATGTCTTTAATATGGGTAAACAGGTGTATGTTCTGGTGGCCCATAAAATAAGCCTGAGCAAGACGCAGAATACCTTTTCTATCCAGATTACGTTCATCACGGTAGTTATCCGAAACCAGCTCTTTTAAGACTGACATTTTTCGTTGTTCAGCGCTTTGTTCACCCAGTGTAATAAATTGCCGGATTTGTTGCTCGGCTGAGCCTGGTTTATCGCTGCATCCCGTTAGATAGAACAAAGTAAACAGTGTAATGACTGCTGTCAGGTATATACCAGGATGTAACATAAGTTTTAGATTGTGTGGGTGAATGGAAACTAACTGCTTATATTATCCTAGCAACATAATAAGAAAAAAACTGTAAACAAATGAAAATTTACCTGAATTTTCTATGATTCACCTGAACAGGTAGTTGTCGTAAAAATCACTGATTTAGGTGATTGTTATTGAATGTCATTGATCTATTCTTTCATGCGGACCAATCAAACGAACAAATCAAACGAATAAAAATTAATAATTTGTAATCGCAAATACAGCGGTTTCTATCGTTATAACAGTGAAAGAAGGATAATCATATGAAGTTAAATTATGTTGCATCAGCCTTACTGGGCTTGTCTGTAATAACCACCGGTTGTGGTGGTGGCGGTGGTGGTACACCTGCAGCACCTACAACCTTAAGCGGAACAGCAGCAGCGGGTGCACCGCTAATTGGTACAGTGACTGTTAAAGGCGCACTGGGTGTTACCAAATCAGCTTTGATTGAAGCCGATGGTAGTTACGATGTTGATGTCACGGGTTTAACGGCTCCTTATCGTTTGCGTGCTCAGGGTACAGTAGGTGGTCGCACATATAAACTTCATTCCTATGCGGTAGAGTCTGATGTCGGTAATACCGTCAATATCACTCCATTTACGGATCTGATTGTGGCTAATGCAGCACAGCAGATTGCTGAAAGTTTCTTTGATTCTTCAACAACAACTGAACTGGATCCTGCAGAAGTGGATGCCCAGGAAACTGCCCTACAGGCCAAGTTGCAGGAAGTATTTGATGCAGTCGGTGTAAGCAGTGCAATTGATTTATTGAATTCAACTTTCAGTGCAGATCATTCACAGCTGGATGCAGCACTGGATTTAGTTCGAGTTGAAGTGGATAGTACAACTAATGTGGCTACTATCACTAACCTGATTGAAAATACAACGATTACGGATAGTGTTTTAGATACAACGGATAATACAGAGACTCTCACGGTGACAGATGCAACTGCTCTGACTGCTACGGTTACTGACACCCAGGCGATTGCCACAATTTTCAATAACTTCCAGGCCGCTTTTGCCACTGGCTTACCTACGAGTAATGATCAGACAATCATATCCAGCTATTTTGCAGATGACTTTTATAATGATGATTATAATAAAAGCCTGTTTCTAACCGATATCTTTACTGATCCTGGTGTAATCGGAATTACTTTTAGTGGTGTAACTGTGACCAATCTTGATGCGACTGCCGGTACTGCCGAGGTTATATTCAGTTTTGGTACCAATGGCATGCTGGAATATGAGCCTGAGACCTGGTACGTAGCTAAAAATTCAACAACTGGTCTATGGCAGTTACGCGGTGACCAGCGTATCGTAGATGTTTCCTTCAGCTATCACTGTAATGATGGTGATGGTGCTCAGAACTTTGATGGTACAAGCACCTGGGCTGGTGCCTGTGGTATCAATACCCAGTACTGGGATGAAGACTTTACAAATAATGGTACAGTCGGTAACGCGCCGATTGCTTCCGGTACCGTTAAGATCATCGATGGTACAACTTCAGCTGTTAAAGCCACAGTTTATCTGGGCACACCTGCGGGTGGTACTGCCGGTGATGTGCAGGTTTACAATGAGCAATACGGTAATTTCCAGGGTGACTGGAGAGAGTTCGGTACAGGTGCAGGTCAGATTGATCCATCGGTTTTTTCTGAAGGCGATACAATCGAGTACACATTGTATACAGGTGATCTGGATATAATAACGGATTCAGCTAATCCAGCTGTAGATCCAGCAACTCTGGTTACAACCTACACTGATACAGTGCTGTTTGTTCCTGAAATCACAACATCAAAAATCCCAACAGCGACAGCAGCGACTTTAACGGCTATGTCTAACTTTACGCTGGGCAATGATCTGACTGTTGCATGGACACTGGCGGATGGTACGCGTAATGAGGAAGTTCTGGTTGAAATTAGTGATTCGGCGGGTAACCGGGTAGAAATATGGGACTGGAACTTTGGTACCACGGCTACCACTAAAACCTATGCATCTAGTCAGCTGGATACCACAACAGCCGGTTTATTAACAACGGATGCAACATATAATCTGAAAGTGCGTATCTATGCAGAAGATTCACAAACAGGTCAGTCTCATTCCAGAGATTATGATGTAAGTATTCCTGGCCCAGCAGCTTCTGGTGGTACAGGCGGTGCCTGTGATGTAACTGGAGTTACCACTCTGACGGAGTTTGAGACCATTATGGATGCATGTGGAACAGTTGTTCCGATGGTTGCATCTGACCTGATTGGTAATTCATTTACCTTTGTGAATGCAACAAATGAAGTAACTACCTATATTGATGCTTCAAGCGGTACATTCACCAATGATGGTGGCACAACTGTTATTCCATTGACCTGGTCAATCGATGGCAGGGGTTATCTGACGGTTAACTATACAGTGTCTGGTGTGACATTCTATGATGTGTATGTCGCTTATGGTGTTGATAGCACTACAGGTGGTTTGATGGTTAAAGCATTCACTAATGAGGATAACTCGGTGTTTGAAGAAATCATTATTCCAGTCGGTGGTGGCACTACATCTCTGACCTGTGGTTTTGAAACTGCATGGGACGATCTCAATGATCAACCATCTGTCTTCAACAGTTATGATGATTTTGAAACGGTTGTTGCAGATTGTGGCACGCCATTGTCTGGTCTTGTAGAAGCTGATATTACGGGAACCTATGAAGAAACCTGGACTGACTCACTGGGACAGGTCGAAGTTAGCACAATTGTGATGACTGCGGGTGGCACTGGTACCTATACTTCAACATTAGATGGCGTAATTGTTGATGATAATATTCCATTTAACTGGACTATTAGTGGTGGTGACAGGGTTCAAATATGGGTTACTGGTGAGTTCTTCGAAGTTTGGGCAATGTTTGCTGATGGCAGCATGAAAGCCTATTCGGAAGATGTCAACTGGTCACCTGCTTCAGACTTGTCTATTACTGATACGACAACTCTGGATGGAGAGATCTGGACGCCTAATTTCAGTAAGCTGTAGTAGCCTGGTGGTCTGGAGTCTTCCAGCCACTATTGGATCTTTAAAAGCCACCCTTCAGGGTGGCTTTTTTTATGTGAGAATAAAATTAATTTCTTAATAAATTCAATAGCTTAAAATAATATTAGCATTTGATGAAAGTCAAATATTAGAATGATCTAATTTGCTATCTTTGCGCCACTATTTTTTACCACGGAGATGTAACATGTCAGAAAACAGAGCCAGAAAGCTTCATCGTATATTTCAGCTCAATATTATTGCCGGTGTACTCATTTTTGCAATCAGCTGTTTTTTTATGATTACCGGTGAATACGAAAGTCTGGCCATGCGTCAACAGGCTGAAAACATGCTTAATCTTCTTGGGCTGGGTTCTATGTTGTATGCAGTCGGCTTCTGGTATCTCACCATGTTTGCCAGTCCCCTGAAAAGAATCTCCAGATAAAACAGTGGAGCCGGTGAATGCTATCAGGCATCACCGGTTGCCAGATCTAATCATTTTCTCTTTGAGCCTCTACATTTGGCAGCGCATTTTCATCACAATTTATAGTTAGCTTGATAGGTTCACAGCAGACTTCACAGTCTTCTATGGTTTGCTGATTACCCGCTGAGCAGTCAACCATAATATCGATCTCTTCCCAGCAGTAGGGGCATTGGATTTTAACCAGTTCTGTTAATGACATGATAAAGACCCTGTGGTTCTCTGGTTGATAGATAGCGCTATTATTTCAAAAATAGCCGTATGAAAACCCTTGAACAATTACAGTTTTTAAATGCCTATAGTCAATTACCTGAGGGATTTTATTCGCGTTTAAATACTACACCTTTATCTAATCAGTATTTGATCAGTTTTAATCAGCAGGCAGCCGAGCTGATTGAGCTTCATCCTGATGAAGTGATGCGTGATGATTTCATCGATATTATCAGTGGTAAAAAACAATTACCCGGATATGAGCCCCTGGCCATGTGTTATTCCGGCCATCAGTTTGGTCATTATGTACCCAGGCTGGGGGACGGCCGAGCCATTCTGCTGGGCCAGGTTAAAACTGATTCTGGTGAGCGATGGGATCTGCAGTTAAAAGGCGCAGGGCCAACAGAATATTCAAGGGGTAGCGATGGCCGTGCGGTATTGCGTTCAACCATTCGGGAATATTTATGCAGTGAAGCCATGCATGGGCTGGGTATACCCACCACCCGGGCTCTGTGCATGATTGGCAGTGACACTGAAGTCTATCGTGAACAGATTGAACCTGGCGCTATGCTATTGCGCATGGCACCCAGTCATATACGCTTTGGTTCCTTCGAGTATTTTTATTACACCCAGCAATATGACAAGCTCAAACAGCTGGCGGATCACGTAATTGAACTGCATTATCCTGAATGCAAAGATGGGTCGAATTCATATCTTGCTTTGTTAAAACAGGCCATTAAAAGTACTGCTGAACTGATTGCCAAATGGCAAGCCGTGGGTTTTTCCCATGGTGTAATGAATACAGATAATATGTCGATTCATGGTCTGACGCTGGATTATGGCCCTTATGGTTTCCTCGATACCTATCAACCGGATTTTATCTGTAATCATTCGGATCATCAGGGGCGTTATGCGTTTAACAGGCAACCGGATATTGGTGCTTTTAATTTGAGTTGTCTGGCGCAGGCTTTGTTGCCGCTATTACATGAGGTGCCTGAAACTGCGGCTGAACTGGCGATGGCCGAGTTGAAAGAATACCGGTATTTATATGTGAATCATTATGCAGAGCTAATGCGTAATAAACTTGGATTGTTTGAGCAGAAAAAAGAAGACCAGGGATTGTCTGATCATCTGCTGCGGGTCATGCAAAAGAATAATGTGGATTACACTATCTTGTTTCGTGCTTTATCTCAAAAATCTTCTTCAATAGCTCGTGATTTATTTATTGATCGTGAGGCATTCGATAAATGGTATGACGATTATCAACTGAGGTTGGTTAGTGAAAATAGTAATGATAATGAACGCAGTGAGCGTATGAAGCATACTAATCCAAAATATATCCTGCGAAATTACATGGCTGAAATTGCCATAGAGAAAGCAACAAAAAATCAGGATTACAGTGAGATAGACAGGTTATTATCCTTATTGCAGAAGCCTTTTGATGAACACCCCGATTATGAAGTTTATGCAGAACACCCACCGGAATGGGCGCAGCAGATATCAGTTAGTTGCTCTTCCTGAGCATAATTCAGATTTAGCTTTAAATTAATTTAGCCTGAATTGCATATGTTGTATTAATGATATCTGTTGTTTTTACATTGGTCATGTAAGTTAATGTGTATATTCAGGAATGAGTTATAATTTCTTTCAAAATACGATATGATCTTATCCTGCTTTGTTTTTCTCTTGTCTTAAATGATTTTTGGGCAAAAAATATACTTTATGTAAATGGACTTAGAACTATAAACAATATTTGTTTTTTAGGGGTTGGTTTTGTCTATTAAATATGTGGATTCGAGTCGTTTAGTTTTATTTGCAGTTAGTGTTTTAGTTTTCAAGTCAGGGTTTTCAGCAGGGTTTATCATACCCGAGTCATCAGTAGAAGGTATTGCACTGTCAGATGCTATGGTGGCGAATCCAGATAGTGCTGGTGCTTTTACATATAATTATTCATCAATGGTATTTTCTGATTCTGACAAAGTATCACTGGATCTGATTGGTGTTTCAGTGGATACCACGGTATCACCATTATCGCCAAATATAGAAACAGCTAAAGTAGCTAATCAGGCCAGTGACGCTGTCCTGCCTTCTGTGTATCTCACTCAGAAGATAACCGATCAATATTCCTGGGGTTTTCATATTGGTGTGCCGTTCGGTCTTGAAACGGTTTGGCCGGCGGATACTTTTTCAGAGTTTTTATCTGTGGATACAGCAGTTGCCGCTGGTGGTGATATAGCGGGTCTGCATCCCCTGAAAAGTAGTCTTGAGTTGGTTACGATTAGTCCAAGTTTCGGTATTAAAGTAAATGAACAGACGGCAATTGCATTTGGGATTGATTACTACAGGGTAATAAAAGTTGAGTTTAATACCGTAGGTAGCCAGACAAGTGGTGATGGCAGTGAAGCTGGCTGGAATGTTTCAGCACAATACAAACAGAACGACTGGTCTGTAGGCGTCAGTTACCACTCTGAAGTTGATATAGGGCTTGAAGGCGCTTCAAATATTACAGGTATGGGCGTGGTGTCGGCAAAAACAGAACTGGGTTTGCCCTATCGTTTCCAGGTGGGGGCAGGTTATCAGCTAAGTCGCTCACTGTATGCTGAATTTGATATCGAGAGAATTGGCTGGAGTCAGTATGACCAGACGGTTCTTCAGGCAACAGGTGGAGTGCTTCCCGCTGGTACGGTTTATTCTGTTACTTCAAATTACTGGGATGATGTTACAAATTACAGAGCAGGCGTGATTTATCAGTTAAATGATAATAGCCAGTTATTGTTGGGTGCTGGCTATGAAGAGGCTGCACAGAAAGATGCCTATTTTGATGCAACGACTGCCGATGCCGATCGCTATATGCTGAGTTTTGGTTTCGTTAATAAAGTGGACAGGCTCTGGTTATTAAAAGCAGCCTATCAATATGCATGGATTGATGACAGGACAGTCAATGGTCAAAGCTATCTTAATCGGGTTGCTTCATCCAGTGGACTTGATACAGATGCCAATGGTACTGATGCCTATAATGGTCAGTATGAAGGTCATATTCAGATGTTGAGTTTTGGTGTTTCCCGGTCTTTCTAAATACGAAAAATAATGCAACGCCAGTTCTCGCCTCATCATATTGTTATTTTAATGTCAGCAGTTTTAATGCTGGTGTCAATAGTTGTCATCGGCCTGGCCATTGATCATCCCTGGCTGGGTTTAGAGTTTGAGCCTGATGAATCGGGAATCAAAATAACCAGGGTAGCAGAAGATAGTCCGGCAGACAGAGCTGGTTTGAAGCAGGGCTATGTTATTACACAATTATCGCTTGCAGATGGGAGTACTGTTGCATTGCATGCTGATGATCTGTTGTTTGAGCCAGATGACCATGCTTTATATGAGAACTATCTGAATTTTTTTGAAAAACAGTCAGAAATATATAATTTATTGACACATAAAACTGTGTCACTAATGACTGTTGATAGTGGTTATATTGTTTCACCTTCCAGTAGTAGGCCAATATCGCAGTTATCGTTTTATTTCTGGTTCCAGCTGTTTTGTGCGTATAGCATTTTTGTAATGGGTGTTCTGGTCTGGGTGTATAGCCAGAATGAAATGGCTTCCAGGTTGTATGCATTAGCTGCTATTGGGCTATTGATTACAATCGTGCCGTCAGCGATTTACACAACGCGAGAATTAGCGTTGGATGGTGGGCTTTTTTATTTATTGTCGAGAAGTAATCAACTGGGTGTTATGTTGTTTTCCGGGCCGGGAACAGCTCTATTCTGGTTTTATCCAAAGCCGATAAGTCGATTTCCAATATTATATTTTATAACTTTTCTGGTTATTGTTTTTCTTGGGCTTAATTTTTTACAGGTCTATGATTCTCTGGATTACGCTGTTCGTCTGCCAGTTGTTTTCTGGCTATTGCTTGATGTGGCATTTGGTATTGTACAGTGGCAAAAGTCCAGAACCGATCCAGTATCACGCGCTCAGTTAAAATGGTTTATTATGGCATGGATATCAGGCCCTATTGCTTATGTGGCTTTGAATGTGGTTCCTTTGTTAATTGGAGCTGAGCCATTGATGACACAAAAAACCGGTTGGGTGTTGTTTGTTATTGTGTATATGGGAATGGCGTTAGGTCTCAGACGTTATCGTTTATTTAATCTGGATAGCTGGATATTAAATGCCTGGTTCTGGTTGATATGTGGCGCTGGAGTTATTCTGTTTGATGTCTTCATGTTTACGAGTCTGGGGCTCGATCACGATGAGAGTATTATTATTTCACTGGCATTAATTGGCTGGGTTTATTTCCCGCTTCGCCAATGGGTGTTTGATCATCTGGCTAAAAAGAAGATGAGATATAACAGTCGACAATTATTACCAGAATTACTGACAATATTGTTAACGCGATCTCAGCTTGAAAGTCCAAAGATTTTATGGCCTAAATTACTCGAGCAAATGTATAGGCCATTACATCTGGAGATATCTGACAATGAAAAGACGCCAAAGACATTAATTGAAAATTCTGGTCAGTCAATTTTAGTGCCAAATTTACCAGGATATTTATCCATCAGGATGCATAATGCCAATAAAGGGGCACGTTTGTTTTCTCCAAATGATGCAAAAATGATTGATGCAATATCTTTATTATATAAGCATATAGTTGATTTTCAGGATGCCCAATTACAGGGCGCAGAAAAAGAACGCAAGCGTCTGGCGAGAGATCTTCATGATGATGTGAGTTCAAAAGTATTATCATTAATTTATCGTTCAAGGTCCGAGCAGAATGCAGATCTGGGGCGGGAAATACTGGATGAACTTCGTAATGTAATTAACGATCTTGAAAATGGTGAGTTATCACTCGAAGTAAATCTTTTTGACTGGCAGTGTGAAATCAGGCAGCGCTGTGAAGATGCCGGTATGAAGCTAAACTGGCAACAATCAAATATTTTGAAAAACATACAATTATCCACTGCTGAAAAGTCAAATATGAGGAAAATATTGCGTGAATCAGTGAGTAATATCATTAAACACTCGAATGCATCTGTTGTGAATATTGACGTTGTTTACAGTAATAACCAGGTAGCATTTAAGGTGGCTGATGACGGTAAAGGCTTTGTTATGTCGAAGGTTAAAAAAGGCCGTGGGTTACTGAATATGAATAGAAGAGCTGAAGAAATGGGTGCTGATATTGAGCTAATTTCTGAAGATGGTGGTGGCAGTATGCTCAGTATCAATTTGCCATTAGTCACAGAAGAGGCAGGGTTATGAAATCGAACAAGGAGATAACAACGGGACTTATTCTTGAGGATAATAATGATGCACAGCAATATTTATATAAAGTCCTCGAAAGCAGCTTTCCTGGCGTGATGATTGATATGGTATCTTCTGTTGAAGAAGCCAGTCAGTTTCTTGATGGTGCGCAACCCGATATTGCATTAATTGATCTTAATCTGCCTGATGGTTCTGGTGTTGAGATTCTAAATAAATTGAGTAATAAAGAGTTTAATTGCATATCGGTGGTAACAACTATATATGATGATGATCATCATCTGTTTTCAGCACTGAGAGCAGGTGCGCAAGGTTATTTGTTGAAAGAACAGCGTCGTGAACTATTAATTGAGGCACTGCAGGGTATTACCGAAGGTAAACCTGCTTTGACACCCAAAATAGCATTAAAAATACTGGATCATTTTTCAAAAGTTGAAGAACCTGAAGCTGGTATTGCACAGGAGCCAGATGAGGACGTTTTGAGTAAAAGAGAGATCCAGGTGCTAAAGATGATTTCACAGGGTCATTCAGTTAAGCTTGTGGCAAAAGAATTGAATATTTCTCATCATACGGTTGCGTCCCATATCAAAAAAGTCTACTCCAAACTTGGGATTTCCAATCGAGCAGAAGCTACCCAAAAGGCCGTGCAATTAGGTCTTGCTGATTAGGCTGTTTTATTTTTATGTTTGTTATAAAAATCCCTGATTTAGGGGGTTTTTGTATATTGTTTTGACTGATACAGTTCTTCTGTTTAAAAAAATTTAAGGAATGGATGAATGGAATTTTCGAAACTCACTTTCAGTGTGGCAGTATTGTCAGTTTTATTGACTGGTTGTATGACACAGCAAATTGCCAATACCAGGCACATGGATGATGCTGTATCAAAGCAGGCGGCGAATTCAAATCAAACCCCTCAACAAATATGTGAAACAGCCAGTCTGGCCATCGCTAAAGCTGATAAGGAGGATTTACATTTTTATGCACCACTTCATCTTGAGCAGGCCTCTGATAACCTGCAGGAAGGTCAGGAGAAAATTAAAGTCAAAGAAACCCAGGCACAGGGCGTAGCGCAATGTTTCAAAGTTAAAAAATTGATTGAAAATGGTGTCGCCACCAAGGCTAAAGTTAAAACCTCGTTGAAAGATTCATTAGCAGAACTGAATATGCTGAAGAAGGTAGATGATGAGAAAAAATTTACCGATGATATTCAGGATCACATAGAAGATGTGATGGATCTGGTGAAAGAGATTGAGGCCGGTAAAATGAATGAGGCTATGCAGGGTCAGGCTGAGCTATTAAAGGAAATGCTCGAGCTGGAAATCGAAATTGTTACAGATAAAAATCTGACGCCTGTTGAAGCTATGCTTGAAAAAGCAGAAGATGTTGATGCTGATGATCTGGCTGAGAAAACTTTCGAGAAAGCAGAAGCGGAGCTTGAAAGTGCGAAGAAATTTATTCGTGCTAATTATCGAAATAACGAACAGGTTAAGAACACCAGTGCTCTTGCCATGCGTTCGGCAAAGCATGCTTTTTATGTGGCAAAAGAAGTGGAAACCCTGAAAGAATTGAAACCGGAAGCTGCAGAAGAGAAGGTGTTATATATAGAATCACTATTAGAACGGGTGAATAAGAAATTTAACCAGGAAGTCGTTATAGGTCATTCGCTTTATGAGCAATCAACAATAATCAGTAAGCGTTTAGATTCTATCATTGATGCCAGGGGTGAACTTGTGAGAGAAGTAGCGCAATTGAGGGAGCAACAGCAAAACAAAACGACTATTTCAGAACTGCCTCCCTCACCTTCAATTGAAGCAGTTACAGATGAAATAAAATCAGATGAAGTTGAATTGGGAACAAATGATAAAATCTAGTGGCTATTCGGGTTTTCTATATCTGGCCATACTACTAATTACACATGGACGTAATTAAATCTTATCTTACTGGTGGGTATATTTTTTCCGAGAATGTGCTAAAGCTGATTGATTCGCTGCTGCAATCTCAGTGATATGGTCATTTTTCAGGATGTCTTGTTTCTCACCATCTTTATACACGGGTATCATAGGCGCTAATATCAGAGAGGTAGATGCCAATATTGGTATGCCTGCTTTCATCAGGGGCATTAATTAACTGCACCTATCTTCAGTTCTGCCGATTCAGATCGTCAGTATGTGTTGATCAAAAAATCAGATGGTGACGATTATTTTATATTGTTAGACTCATTTACAGGCTTTTACTAGCATGAGCTACCTGATCGGTAGGGCTTTTTTCATGTCAATAGTAGAACGCATCGCAAACATTACAGATCTTGATTTTATCCATGGCTGCATTCTTTATGGAGCCAGAAAAGGCCATTATTCATTTAATGCTGAAAATCCAGAAATCGTTAAATCAATGAAGCATGAAATGCAGTCTGTTGTTAACAGACAGTTACTGCTTGATCAAAGGCGCGCTCTAGCGTCTATTTTTATGCAGAATAATAAACGTGTCGCCATGTTAATTATGAGCGAAGCCGCTTCAACTGAAACTGGTGTCGAAATTTATGCACTTTCAGTCGTCAGAAAATACCAGAATAAAGGATATGCGAGCAGGATTGTAGATGCACTGCTTAGCCGTCATCAATCTTCAGCTATATACGCTCGTTGTTCGCCATCATCTGAAAAAATGAGTGCCTTGCTATTACGCCGGGGATTTGAATTTAACTCAATGGACGATGATTATAAGATTTTTCTTAGGCATCCACTGGATGTTATCGATTCCGTATATTTGACGAGCTTAAATTATTTGAAAATGTCAGCAGAAAAGAACATGTCTAAATTATCGATTAGCTAGAAACTTCTTGCTGGTCATTTCTTATTGATTAATAAAAACTGGAAGAGGAACAGATGATACACCCAAAGACAGAACTCAGATTTGTTAACAGTAAAATTGGATATGGAGTCTTTGCTACTGAGTTTATACCTAAAGGCACAATTTTATATGTTAAAGACAGGCTTGAAATAGAAATTACAAAAAATCGTTTTAATAAAATGGATCAGACACATAAAGATATAGTGGAAAAATTCTCATACATGGATGAAAGGGGTGTCAGAATTGTGAGCTGGGATCATGCGAAATATATTAATCATAAATGTGACTGTAATTCCATGAGTAGTGGTTATGGTTTTGAGATTGCTATACGCGACATTGCCAGAGATGAGGAAATAACAGATGAATACGGTCTGTTTAATATTCCTGATGCCATAGAAATTAGCTGTGGCTGTCATAATTGCAGACAAATGCTTTTGCCCACAGATGTTGATCAGCACCATATGGCCTGGGATCTCCTGGTACGAGAAGCCATAGAGAAACTCAATGAAGTTGAACAGCCATTATGGAATATGATGGATAGTGGAACTAGAACAGATGTTATGGGTTTTTTGTCGGGCCAGAGTGAATATAAATCGGTTATTCATTTGAAATATCAAGGCCAGTTAAATAAAAAACATTCTACAATCAAAAGTAAAGGTTTGAGTGCCTGTGCGGCCTGATAGTATCGATTAAAAATATTGATCGTGACGATTAATAATTTTTTCTTTACAGGTCATATTTTCTGATAAATATTAGCGCCGCTGAATAAAGCTCTGCTGTGTGTATTTGTGAGATAAGATGTAATGGTCGGAAAAATTAATAATGATGATGATTTTGATGCAGGGGATGATGACGAAATGTTAGACGAGTTCGAAGAAATCGATGACGAAAAGATTGTAGAAAAAGTTCATTCTGATGCACGTCGTAGACTGGAGCAGTTAAGGGAAGATAAGGAGCTGGCTAGACTGCTTAAAGGCGATTTTGACGACTGGGATTAACTTAGGCCTTATCAAACCAGCTTAATACCTTTTCAATTGTCTCCTGCTTGCTGCTTGTCTTTGAATAGATAGCATAAGCATCTTTATGGATAATCGGCGCATCCTCAACCCTGAACAGGGTTGAGTTCAGCTGATCATTTACCATAGCCTCTGGAAGATAGGCTGCACCACCGCATCTGCCAAGAAAACTGAGGGCAATCCTGCCGACATTAGCCCTTAATTTGGGTGCCGGGATATCTGGATGCTGTCTGGCATGGATCATGCTGAAGGAAGTCCCCCAGTCAACGAAAATATAATCATCTTTAACGGCCTCTTCGGCACTGATGTTCTTTTTAGAAGAAACCATAATTAAAGGCACGGGTATTAGTTCTTTTACCAGTAACCTGGGTGTTTTAGGCGGGTCAAATACAAACCCCAGATCCAGAGTGCCATCGAGAAGGTTTCGCATTAGTGAGTCTGTTCGCATTACATCGGCTTGCAGCGCTGTAGCGGTATTATTTTTATGAACCCAGCTGAGCCAGTTTTCAAGAAAGATATCCCAGAGACTGGGTAACGCGGCAATACTTAACAATATGTCTATACCTTCAGGGATTGCAATTTCCTGTCTAGCCCTGTTCCAGGTATTAAGAATGTTCTCTGCATAAATAAGAAAACGTTTGCCGGCAGTGGTCAGTTCAATGTTGTTACGATCACGGGTGAAGAGTTTGACACCAAGTTCATCTTCAAGTTGGCGTATTCTGGCGCTCACAGCTGACTGGCTGATAAACAGGTTTTTCGCTGCATGGCCAAAATGCCTGGAACGATACACCTCAAGAAAAGCTTTTAGTAGTCCTACGTCCATGATTTATTCATCATATTCTGCTCAGAGTTCAGTTGGTTTCAGATTTTGTGAGTTAGTTAAAACTTTATCTTCAGACTGTAATGTTAATCGAAAAATGTGATTGTGACATGCACTTTTATTATCTTTACTCGTAAATTTTTATGTAATAAAAAGCTGCATTCTGTTTATTGCATTTGATGGGTAACAGGAATAACACACTATGAATTTACAACGGGAGTAATTTATATGAAGTTTGCAGCATTATTGGCGATTTTGTCCTTAACGGCTTTCAATACAGCTTACGCTACTGAGGTGTCCAGTAGTGAAGATGATACGCTTGCCTATTGTAATGAACAGGTTCAGCTGGCAGGTATTGAGGATGCTAATGAAAAGAACCAATACATAAACGATTGTATTGAGAGTTTTGCTACACCCTCTTCAGGGGAATCTCAACAAATGGGGCAATAACTGTATAAATGTCTGAATGTTTTGATTATTGAGCATGAAGCCCCGGTCTTACCCGGGGCTTTTTATTGTTGCCGGTGTAAAAACAGTTTAATCTAAAGACAGATAAATTATGCTGACAGGGGTGTTGCTGGCGTGACAAATAAAATGTTCGATACACTGAGAAATATTATTCAGGATGTTAATGATGCGTCCGGTTTAACTCAGGCGCTAAATATCATTGTTCAGCGCACCCGGCAGGTCATGCAGGTCGATGCAGTATCGGTTTATTTTCGTGATCATAAAAATAATCAACTGGTTTTAATGGCAACTGATGGTTTGAATCAGGAGGCTATTGGTAAAATAAAATTTAAGCCTGATCAGGGGCTGGTGGGTCTGGTATTAACTCAGGCTGAAGCAGTTAATCTTGAAGACGCACACAAGCATCCTAACTATCGTTTTGTTACAGAGACCGGTGAGGTTTCATTTCATGGTTTTCTGGGTGTGCCCATTATTCAGCATCGATATATTTCAGGCGTACTGGTTGTAAGGCAAACCAGAAAACGGCGTTTTTCCGCCAATGACGAAACTTTCCTGATGACACTTGCAGCGCAACTGGCCGGTGCGATTTCTCATGCTGAGAAAATGGGTGAAATGACCCGCTGGCTTGAGGATGTTGATGGTCGTTCATTTGATTTAAAAGGTTTAAGTGGTTCGCCAGGTATCGCCATTGGTGAAGCACTGGTGGTATTTCCGCCCGCAAATCTGGATGCCGTGCCAGACAATAGTATTTCGGAAGATGAAATAGATGAGCAGCTTAATGCGTTCTCGCAAGCGGTTGCTAATGTCGAAGGCGAGTTTAGAATGCTGTCTCAGCGCATGGAAGGCAGTCTGTCGAAAGAAGAACTGGCCCTGTTTGATGTTTTTGGTTTGATGTTAAAAAGTGATTCGTTAATACAGGCTGTCATTAATCGTATTCAACAGGGGCAGTGGGCGCAGGGAGCATTGCGAGAAACGATCTCAGAGCATGTAAAAAAATTCAATGCAATGGATGATGCATATCTACGTGAGCGTGCTGTTGATATTAAAGATCTGGGTCGTCGTATCCTGATGCATTTGCAGAAGCAACAAACCCGTTATCAGCCAGTATCTAATCCGACTGTTCTGGTGGGTGAAGAAGTCAGTGTTTCTCAATTTGCAGAAGTGCCGGTTGAGCATCTGGTGGCTATTGTTTCGACCAAAGGCTCTGCATCATCTCATGTGGCTATACTCGCGCATGCCCTGGGGATTCCCGCAGTTATGGGCGTTGATAACCTGCCTGTTAATCATATTAAAGGACAGGCTCTGGTTGTTGATGGCTATAGTGGTATGGTTTATGTGAAACCAACATCAGCTATGATGGATGAGTTTCAGCGTTTAATCAGAGAAGAGAAATCACTTGATATCAGATTAAATGAGTTAATTGATAAGCCATCTGAAACACTGGATGGTATTCGTATTCCCTTGCATGTTAATACCGGATTATTGTCGGATATTACTCCATCGCTAAAAAGTGGTGCTGAAGGTGTTGGTTTGTATCGTACTGAAATACCTTTTCTTATACGTGATGGCTTTCCAGGTGAAGATGAGCAGACTGAAATCTATCGACAGGTATTACAAAGTTTTGCGCCCCGGCCAGTGACTTTTCGGACGCTGGATATAGGTGGTGACAAGGCGCTGCCTTATTTTCCTGTAGTTGAGGATAATCCTTTTCTCGGCTGGCGTGGTATACGGATTATGCTGGACCACCCGGAAATATTTCTAACCCAGATCCGTGCAATCCTGAAAGCCAATCAATATGATAATAATCTGCGTTTGATGTTGCCTATGATCAGTGATGTGGGTGAAGTGGATGACGCTATTGTTTTAATCAAAAAAGCACATGGGGAATTAATTAGTGAAGGAAATGATATCCCTTATCCACTGATAGGTTTGATGATTGAAGTGCCATCAGCAGTGTATCAAATGAAGTCTCTGGCCAGGCGAGTTGATTTCTTTTCTGTGGGCAGCAATGATTTAACTCAATACCTGCTCGCTGTTGATAGAAATAATAAACAGGTAGCAAGTCTGTATAACAGTTTACATCCCTCAGTATTGAATTCTATTCAACATGTAATTAATGTTGCGCATCAGTATGACAAGACTGTCAGTGTCTGTGGTGAAATGGCCGGTGATCCCGCTTCTGCACTGGCACTTATTGGTATGGGTGTTGATAGTTTGAGTATGAGTGTCGGCAGTTTATTAAGAGTGAAGTGGGTGATTCGTTCATTCTCCAGAAAACAGGCAGAGCAACTGGCGGCTCAGGTATTAACGATGGAAAAAGCCCGGGATATTCGTTCGTTATTTAATCAGGCTTTAAATGAGGCGGGACTTGGGGGTCTAGTTAAAGCTGGAAATTAATAAGTATATATCAGGTGTTGTTGTCCTTTTTTTTCGGAGAGGATTTTTTCTTGATCGCGGCTGTGGTGTTTTTTGACTCGTCACTGAAAATAAAACGACCTGCTAGTATGCAGCCTTTCATGCCCGGGTCACAGGGCCGGTTTTCTACTCGTTGACACTTGTTATCTGCTTCGTGTGGGCAGCCCCATCCACCGCTCATACATTATCCTTTCAATTTTATACAGGTGTTTATTCTAATTAATCTTCTGGTTTTTATTTTGATATTAAACAAATCTATAATGAGTTGATATTGAATTAGCGCGTTCTTGTGTTAAGTGCTTATTCATGTGGTTGTTGTTCTTTGTGTCGTATTTCAGTGAAATAGTGATCGCTTAATGTAAAAACAACAAGCGCAACAATGAACTCCATTAGAAAGCTGAGTGTTTCATATGTGGCTTCACTAACTACCGGGCGTGTGGCGAAAAATCCCCAGAGGTTGGAGAACTCTCTTACTTCAACGAAATGCTGTACGATTTTTGTCGATATCATAGCCATAGCCAGCCCTATTGAATTTTCAAACATTGTTTTGCTGCAGCGTTTATACCAGTGTTGACTATTATGAATCTTCACTAGCTCATTTTTAGCATATTGAAGTTTGTATCGGGTATAGGGCAGGAGCACCTGTTTGCAGAAAGTCCCTGTATGAAGAATATAGTCTTTTGATTTTGGGATAACTGTAGTATTAGTAAAAGAAATGAGTCTTGTAGTTTGTTTTAAGCACGTTTCTTTAATGGTATAAGAATCTTTACTCACCTGAATGACCTTTTGTCTTCTGCCGTGCAATTGATTATGGTAAGCGGCAGGTTTAAATTATTGTTCAGCAGGATTTATCATTTGAGGTTTTTGAAGTGATGAATATCACTCTATGTGCTAATTAAAGCAAAGATTAGTGCATTTTTCCAGATGACTGGGTCACATGTTAATGTTTGCTATAAGTTCTTTCGATGTAGTGGTTTACCAGCGCCTGAAATTCTTCGGCTATATGATCGCCTTTTAGTGTGACCGTTTTTTCACCGTCTTCATACACAGGTGCAACGGGTTTTTCGCCGTTGCCTGGCAGGCTAATACCGATGTTGGCATGTTTGCTTTCGCCGGGGCCATTTACAACGCATCCCATCACTGCAACTGACATGCTTTCTACACCCTGATATTTATTTTTCCATTCAGGCATTTTTTCGCGTAAATAATTCTGAATTTTTTCAGCCAGCTCCTGAAAGTAACTGCTGGTGGTGCGACCGCAGCCGGGGCAGGCGGTGACCAGTGGAACAAAGGCACGTAGTCCCATGGTCTGTAGAATTTCCTGAGCGACAATCACTTCTTTGGTGCGTGACGCGCCAGGCTCAGGTGTTAAAGAAATGCGAATCGTGTCGCCAATGCCTTCGTGTAGCAAAATGGCTAGAGCCGCAGTCGATGCCACTATGCCTTTGGAACCCATACCGGCTTCAGTTAAACCCAGGTGCAGGGCATAGTCGCAGCGTTGAGCCATTTCACGATACACAGTGACCAGATCCTGCACATCTGACATTTTGCAGGATAGAATGATTTTATCTTTACCCAGACCGATTTCTTCAGCCTGTTTTGCACTGTCGATGGCTGAACGAATCACCGTTTCAAACATGACGTCTTTTGGGTCTTTAGGTTCTGTTAGTTGAGCATTTTCATCCATCAGTCTGGCTAACAGTTCCTGATCCATGCTGCCCCAGTTAACGCCAATACGAACCGGTTTATTGTACCGGATAGCAAACTCGATCATGGTGGCAAACTGTTCGTCACGTTTTTTTCCGCGACCGACATTGCCGGGATTAATTCTATATTTGTCTAAAGCCTGAGCACATTCAGGATACTGAGTGAGTAACTTATGGCCATTGAAGTGGAAATCACCCACCAGGGGCACATTTATACCCATATGTTTTAAGCGTGCTTTGATGCCGGGAACCGCAGCAGCAGCTTCTGCATTGTTGACGGTGATACGCACAAGTTCTGAACCACTGCTGGCCAGTTCGGCGATCTGTATTGCGGTGGCGATTTCATCGGCTGTATCTGTATTGGTCATCGACTGAATAACAACCGGTGCACTTCCACCTATGGTTATATTACCTACGGGTACAGCAATAGACTCACGTCTGGTTTTGAATGGAAGTGGAAAGGTCATAATTTCTATAATCTTGTAGTCGAGTTTGATCGGTGCAAGGGAAAGGTCATGATATCTGTAACCTTGTAGTTAAGTTTAATCGGTACAAGGCAAAGGTCATGATGTATATATACTTCTGGTAGTGCTTAACAGATAACAGGAAAAACTCATATTTATATGTACTTACAGTTGAATTCGGCGCTAATGATAGCACTATATGGTACATTGCATAAATTACATTCAATCAGGTTTTGGGGTTTGCGTTGTTCAGATTAGGACTGGTAATTAATCCGCTGGCAGGTATCGGTGGTAGTGTGGCGTTGAAGGGTTCTGATGGGACTGAGACAGTGAAAGCCGCATATCAGCTAGGTGCCCGGCCAAGAGCCCAGGACCGAACAGCTTCAGCACTGGAACAAATTCAGCCATACAGGGATCAGATAAAAATCTACACAGCCGCCAATGCTATGGGCGAAGATCTCTGTAGACAAATGGGTTTTGATGTTGAGCTGGTGAGTCATCATATACCTGATGAAACCTCGGCAGATGATACAGAAGCCTGTGTCGGCCAATTGCTGGCCCAGGGTATAGATTTATTACTGTTTGCCGGCGGCGACGGTACTGCACGAAATGTTTTTCATGTGATGCAGGAAAACAACCAGGATCAGATGTTACCGGTCATTGGCGTGCCTGCTGGCTGTAAAATTCATTCGGCCGTTTATGCCGTAACCCCTAAACATGCAGGTGAATTACTGGCCTTAATTATTAAAGGTCGACCACTGGCGGTGCAGGAAGCCGCCGTAATGGATATAGATGAAGCTGCTTTTCGTGATGACAGGGTAAGAGCAAAACTCTATGGGCAGCTTCATGTGCCGGCTGAAAGTCAGTATATGCAGAATATGAAAGATGGTGGAGTTGAGCACGAAGCACTGGTGTTGCAGGATATTGCTGCTTATATTAATGAAACCATGGATGATGATGTGCTCTATTTTATGGGTTCTGGCAGTACACCAAAGGCTATCATGGATGAGCTTGGTCTGGAGTCTACCTTGCTGGGTGTCGATCTGGTTGAAAATCAGCAGTTAGTGGCCAGTGATGTTAATGAAAAGCAAATTCTGTCATTCCTGAAAAATGGAAAACCGGCTAAAATTATTCTGACTATTATCGGTGGTCAGGGGCATTTATTTGGACGCGGTAATCAGCAGTTCAGTAGCGAAGTGATTCGCAAAATTGGCAAGGAAAATATAATTATTATTGCAACACCGGAAAAGCTTCATGCACTAAATGGTCAGCCAGTCCGTGTCGATACAGGTGATGAAAAATTAAATGATGAATTATGTGGAATGATTCAGATTATTACCGGTTATGATCAACATACGTTATACAAGATAGGTTAGTAAGCAATGCAAGATACAGAGTTTAATCAGGGCTTAATGGATTTTATTGAATTATCACCCACGCCATTTCATGCAGTAGAGCAGATGAAGGGGCGTCTGGAGTGTATGGGTTATCAGTGTCTGTTTGAAGCTGATAGCTGGCAGCTGGAAAAGGGGCAGGGATATTATGTAACGCGTAATGATTCTTCAATTATTGCCTTCAAGCTGGGTAAGGAAGAAATTACGTCTTCGGGGATTCGTATGCTGGGTGCGCATACCGATAGTCCCTGCCTGAAAGTAAAGCCACAACCTGAAATTGTTAAGAAGAATTATTTTCAGCTAGGTGTTGAAGTCTATGGTGGGGCATTACTTAATCCCTGGTTTGATCGTGATCTGTCACTGGCCGGACGAGTCAGTTATCTGGATGATGAAGATGAAATTGTCCATACGCTAATCAATTTTGAGAATCCGATAGCCGTGATTCCCAGTCTTGCTATTCATCTTGATCGTGAGGCAAATGAAAATCATAAGGTCAATGCACAAACCGATATCCCGCCGATATTAATCAAGTTGCCCAATGAAGATAAGCCAAATTTTAAAGCTATCTTATTGCAGCTGATGAAACAGCATCATGGTATTGATGATATTGTTGAAGTGCTTGATTATGAATTGAGTTTTTATGATGTTCAGCCACCTTCATTTGTTGGTTTGCATCAGGATTTTATTGCATCAGCACGACTGGATAATTTATTAAGTTGTTATACAGGACTGATGGGCCTGTCAGAGGCAGGAGATGAGATCAGCAGTTTACTGATTTGTAATGATCATGAAGAAGTGGGTAGTGCGTCTTCCAGTGGTGCTCAGGGTAATTTTCTGAAATCAATACTGGAAAGACTGGCGGGTAGTAGTGAAAACTTTTCTCGGATGATGACGCATTCAATTTTTATTTCAGCTGATAATGCACATGCAGTGCATCCTAATTTTACGGATAAGCATGATGATAATCATGGGCCAGTGATTAATCAGGGGCCGGTGATTAAAACCAATGCTAACCAGCGTTATGCCTCGAATAGTGAAACCAGTGCTATTTTCAGGCATCTCTGTAAGCAGGCTGACGTGCCGGTGCAGTCCTTTGTGGTGCGCAGTGATATGGGTTGTGGTAGTACCATTGGGCCGATTACGGCCACTGAACTGGGTGTTAGAACTCTAGATGTGGGTGTGCCTACTTTTGCCATGCATTCAATACGTGAACTGGCCGGGCGTTGGGATGCTTATTATCTATATCGAGTGTTGAGAGAATTCTTTAAATAAATTCAGACCGTGTTCTCATTTTTGGCTAAGCCTGTAAACTAAACTGTTACATAATTATTTAGTTATTCTGGTTTTATTTATTGATCGAGACAGGGAAATAAAATGAAATTTATTTTAGTCTTTATTATGTTGTTTATGACCATTGCTATTAATTTACCCAGTAGTATTATCTCTCGCCTTGGCTTCCAGGCTGATTATTTAATAGCAGCGCTGGTAGCCGTTGTCGTTACAGGCCTGGTTCAACATAAGCAGCTGTTCCTGATTGTGCTGGTGTTATTGTGCAGTGTTATGGCTAATTTACCAAAACAAGTACTGAGCGTCTGGAGTCTAGATCCGGATTATTTTTTTGCGGTACTGGTTGCGTTGATTGTTACACCTATCGGTGCAAAAATAAGTGGAAAATTTTAATGTCTAATAAGCCGTTTGCGGAATCCTGTGAACAAAACAAACAGCCTATTTTGCAAGTTCTAAAAAAAGCTTTTAGCGAACCGGGTAAGGTGCTTGAAGTGGGTAGTGGAACTGGACAACATGCGGTTTTCTTTGCCCAGCAAATGGAGCATCTGCAGTGGTTTCCAACGGATATCGAAGAAGCTCTGCCGGGTATCCAGTTGTGGATTAAAGAAGCAGGTAACGAACGAATTAAAGCACCTGTTGTCCTGGATGTGAATATTGAGATATGGCCATTCAGAAATATGGATTATGCATATACCGCGAATACCGTACACATTGTTTCCTGGTCAGAAGTAAAATCAATGTTTCGAGGAGTATCTCAGGCTTTGAAGTCAGGTGGTATTTTCTGTCAGTACGGGCCGATTAATTATAATGGTCAATATACCAGTCCGAGTAATGAACATTTTGATCAATGGTTAAAGAATCGGGATCCAGATAGCGGTATTCGTGATTTTGAAGATCTGGTACTGTTGGCGAAAGAAAATAATATGATTCTGTATACGGATTTCGAGATGCCAGCCAATAATCACATACTGGCCTGGCAAAAAAGATAGTTCAGGGCTTTAGTCGACCAGATTAATCGGCCTGTCATGAATAAAGGCATTGATATTTTCAACGACCTGACAACAGATTTTGTCTGTGCTGTTTGAATCATTGCAGTCCAGTTTAGGTACATAGCAAACTTTTATGCCACGTTTATCGGCTGCCTGCAGATCAATATGTTCATAGTCCCTGCCTGCGGCAACAATCAGTTTTAATTTGAAGGCACCATCTATAACAGTCTGATCAACAGGCATAGCTGCAGTAATAATGATATCTGCCCGCCAGCAACGTTCTTCAACCTCATCCTGTTGCAGGTGTAAATATTGTTGCCAGCCAAATTTGTCGAGATCAATCTCGGGAAAGTCTGCTTCACCGGCCAGATTATGGCTGTCAATCATTACCACATTCATAAAAAACTATTCCTATTTGAGAATTAAAGTCTATTATAATTTGTAAGACATTTTAAATAACATGACTTAATATATGTTCTTTTAACACACTATGTAACTGTATGCCTAACATCAAAAAATCACATAAGCTGGATCAGGTCTGCTACGACATTCGTGGCCCTGTATTACAGGAAGCGAAACGACTGGAAGAAGAAGGTCATCGTATTATCAAACTCAATATTGGTAATCCTGCACCTTTTGGGTTTGAGGCGCCAGATGAAATTATTCAGGATGTAATTCACAATCTGGCCAACTGTCAGGGCTACAGTGATTCCAAGGGTGTGTATTATGCCCGAAAGGCGGTTATGCAATATTGTCAGTCACGGAATATTGCCAATGTTGAAGTTGATGATATCTATCTGGGTAATGGTGTCAGTGAGCTGATCGTAATGACCATGCAGGCATTACTTAATAACGGTGATGAAATGCTGATCCCAGCGCCTGATTATCCCCTGTGGACGGCAGCAGTCAGTTTATCCAGAGGTAAACCGATTCATTATGTCTGTGATGAAGCCAGTGACTGGCAGCCGGATATTGCCGATATCGAAAGCAAGATAACGCCTAATACTCGTGGCATAGTGATTATCAACCCCAATAACCCAACCGGTGCGGTATATTCTCGTGAGATTCTGCAGCAGATAGTTGATCTTGCACGTAAACATAATTTAATTATTTTTGCGGATGAAATTTACGACAAAATTATTTACGACGATGCAGAGCATGTCACCATGGCTTCACTGGCTGATGATGTGTTGTTTATCAGTTTTAACGGCCTGTCTAAAACTTACAGAGTCGCCGGATTTCGTTCTGGCTGGATGGTGATCAGCGGGGCTAAACATCTGGCAATAGATTACATTGAAGGTATTGAGCTGCTGGCATCCATGCGTCTGTGTTCCAATGTGCCGGGGCAACATGCCATTCAAACCGCACTGGGTGGTTATCAAAGTATTCAGGACTTAATCAGGCCCGGTGGTCGTCTGTATGAGCAGATGCAATATGCCTGGAAGATGGTTAACCAGTTACCCGGAGTCAGTTGTGTAAAACCTAAAGGTGCTATGTACCTGTTTCCTCGACTGGACCCGGAAATTTACCCGATCGTGGATGATGAAAAATTTGTTCTTGATCTGTTAAGTCAGGAAAAGATTCTTATGGTGCAGGGCACAGCATTTAACTGGCCGCAACCCGATCACTTTCGTATGGTTTTTCTATCCAGAAAAGATGAAATGGAAAAAGTTTTTGAGCGTTTTGATCATTTTCTCAGACATTATGAACCATGATCTTTTAGCTTGATGCGGATTCAATAAAAATAAAATCACCTGGCTTAACGAGTTTTAATTGCGCTACATCATCAAGCGCTCTCGCCCAGATATTGGTTTTTGCAGCCAGACGTATTTCATTGCCCTGTGAAATCGGGGTTGGACCAAAACCAATGGCAATACAACTGCCTTCGCACCAGAAAGCAAGTTCACCCGCTTCAACAATATCCTTTGCGTTACTTTCAATTTCCGCCTGCACCGGTGTTTCAAAGTAAACTTCATCTCCCCAGGTTTGTGCTTTACTGGCAAAAGGTAAATTATTATAAATGGCCCGGGCTGTGGGTGTATCTAATAATTCAGCTTCAATATTGATTTTGCCGAGGGTGATTCTAATGTTATTCATACTGTGTCTCAGTTTGTTGCGTAAAAATAGGTCCAGTCGGTATTGCCTGTCTGTCGCAGGGTATTTAACAGTTTTTCTGACGGTACGGCTTCATGGGGATGAATATGGTTGATTGTAATGCAGAATCGTCCATAACCTGCTTCCTGTCGCCATTTTAATTTCGTCACTGGTGTTTCAGTCTGGCATTCACTGCAGCTGTAAATATAGTCAGCTTTTTTCCAGTCATGAAAGTGCTGTTTCCAGTCGGTTATTTTGTGTTTGCAGCCTGGGCAACGAGGAATAATCATTGATGTGTAGCCCAGTAATGTCGCAGATTCATGACTATCGGGTATGGACATGCTACAAAATTGATCACCATCATCCGGATTTAGATTAATATTCGGGGAACAGCCAAGAAAAGTCAGTAAATTAGTAAATTCATTACCGGCAAGGTAGAGATCAGTATTAGATATTAATTCACTAATTAATTGAATAGATTTAAGCTGTTGTAGTATGTGAGTTATATTATCCGGAATATACTGAATATCTTCAGGATGTAATATGAGTCTGGGTATGGACGTTTTCATTGGATAATATTTTGTCACTGCCGGATGTACGAATCAAATATTTAATTAACAGAATGATATTCCTGTTGAGCTGAGCAATTGTTATCAATTCATGACTTCTATATAAGGTTATTATGATTTCTGATTTTTCCAGTTTTTCTATCGCACGCATACCCCGAATTGAATTTGGTTGTGGTTCGATTTCTAAACTGGCTGATTTATGTCGTCAATATGGCACTCGCATATTGCTGGTAACCGGTGCCCGTTCATTTCAGAGTACGATACAGTTTGAACGACTTAAAACGGATTTCCTGACGGCTAATGTTCAGATGCATATTTTTAATGTGGATGGAGAACCTTCACCGCAACTGGTTGATGAAGCTGTTGAGCAATTTTCATCAGCTGATATTGATGTGGTACTGGGTATTGGTGGCGGCAGTGCGCTGGATGCCGCCAAGGCCATAGCAGGCTTATTGAAAGTCAATCGTTCCGTGATGGACTATCTTGAAGGCGTAGGCCCGGAATTAGTTTATCAGGGCCCGTCAGTGCCTTTTATTGCGGTACCGACTACAGCAGGTACCGGTAGTGAAGCTACTAAAAATGCGGTGCTTAGTGTGCAGGGTAGTGATGGATTTAAAAAATCTTTTCGCGATGACAAGCTGGTAGCAGAGTATGCTGTGATTGATCCGGATCTACTGGCCTCTTGTCCAAAAAATATTATTGCTGCTAATGGTATGGATGCGTTGACTCAGTTAATTGAATCTTATGTTTCGACTCAATCAAATGTGTTTACCGATGCGCTGGCTCTGAGTGGTTTACGCGCACTGCGTGATAGCTTGTTGGTGCTTTATGATTACTCCGGGGATACGCGACAGGCCAGAGAAAAAATGGCCTATGCTGCTTTACTTTCAGGTATTACGCTGGCACAAACGGGACTGGGTTCTGTGCATGGCCTGGCTTCACCGCTGGGTGCTTTTTATCCTATGCCCCATGGCGTAGTGTGTGGCACGCTGGTGGCAGAAGCCACTGATCTTAATATTCGCGCCATGTTGTGTCGTGAAGCGAACAACCCCGCACTGGATAAATATTCAGAGTTAGGTGATGTGCTTAATAATAAAACTTTTAATAATAAACACGCATCCTGGGAAGCTTTGAGTTCAATGCTCCAGCAGTGGACAGAACAAATGGCCTTACCCGGTCTTTCATTTTTCGGGCTGGATGAATCCGGCCTTGATCATGTGGTGGCTCATTGTCGAGGTAGCAGTATGAAGACCAATCCTATTGTATTAACCGATGAAGAGCTCAGGCAGCTTTTGTTCGATCGTCTCTGAATTTCTGATATCCAGTTAGAAAAAACTCAAAAAGTGATAGCTATATAATATTTAGCTGCTAAAATACCCGACCAATTCCCTTGGTTATTTCTAAGGTTATGAATTACATGGAAAAATCCCTTAAAGCAGGGGGGGATAATGGGAAAATATACATCTTTTAGCGATCAAATTGTTTCCAAATGGTGTATCATTGTGCCTCATTTTAAGGGCTAATATTTAAAAAGTTTAACAAATTCAAAGGTTTGCTGATTTTTTATTGGATTAAATATTAAATAACCGGCGCAATTCCGTGTGGATGCCGGGTTTTAAGCAAGCCATTAATCCAGTAGCTTATACCAGGAATGGGCTGGATAGATTGTTAATAATTCCATTAAGGCTTGTGCCTGAATTACGAGGTTTTTTATGAGCTTATTCGAGGTGAGAATCCACGGTAGAGGCGGCCAGGGTGTTGTTTCTGCAGCTGAAATGCTATCTGTTGCCGTATTTACTGAAGGCAATCATGCCCAGGCAATTCCCAGTTTTGGTTCTGAACGTATGGGTGCTCCCGTACAGTCGTTCGTACGTTTTTCGGATGTTGATATTCGTACTCGTGAGCCGGTTATCGAGCCTGATTGTTTAATTATTCAGGACGTCACACTGCTCTCCCATGACTCCACATTTGCCGGCTTAAAAGAAGGCGGTTATGTGCTAATTAATAGTACTCATACGATTGAAGAATTAGGTATCGCCGATAAACTGAAAAAAATTCCACCAGAACATCTGATGGTGGTGAATGCAACCGGTCTTGCTCGTGAACATCTCGGGCGGCCGATTCCAAATGCCGCTTTAATCGGTGGTTTTTCTGCGATCACAGGTCAGTTGAAAATTGAATCCATTGAAGAAGCGATTCATAAGAAATTTGCTGGTCCTGTAGGTGATGGTAATGTTGCAGCAGCTCGAGCTGCTTATAACGAAGTTTTAAAAGCAAAGGGGTTGAACTAATGCTAAAGCAGGTAGAAGGTTCAATTGGTGTAGCAGAAGCGATTGGCCTGTGTAGACCAGATCTGGTTTGTGCTTATCCGATTACACCTCAAACACATATTGTTGAAGGTCTTGCGGACATGGTTCGTAAAGGCAAAATCAAAAGCAACTGTCAGTATATTAATGTTGAATCGGAGTTTGCAGCACTCAGTGTTTGTATCGGTTCATCGGCGACGGGTGTACGTTCTTATACAGCGACCAGTTCTCAGGGTTTGTTGTTCATGGCGGAAGCGGTATATAACGCAGCGGGTATGCGTTTACCTATTGTTATGACCATTGGTAACCGTGCCATTGGTGGTCCGATTAATATCTGGAATGACCAGTCTGATTCCATGTCCATGCGTGATGCTGGCTGGATTCAGATTCATGCTGAAACAAATCAGGAAGCCGGTGATTTGCATATCCAGGCATTTAAAATTGCCGAGCAGTTAAGTATTCCTGTCATGGTCTGTGTTGATGGTTTTCTATTAACTCATGCCTATGAACAGATTGAATCTTCAACTCAGGAACAGGTTGATGAATTCCTGCCACCTTTCAAACCTATGCAGGCACTGGATTGTGATAACCCTATGTCGATGGGCGCTATGGTAGGTCCCGAAGCCTTTATGGAAGTGCGGGCATTAAATATTGCTCACTTTGATAATGCCATTGAGCCAATTCAGAAAATTTCAGAAGAGTTTGAGAAAATTTTTGGCCGCAAAGCGGGTGGCTTATATGAACATTACAACTCAGAAGATGCAGATACAGTTGTGGTTTCTCTGGGATCAGTTAACGGTACAGTGAAAGACATTATTGATGAATACAAAAAAGATAATGTATCCATAGGTTCTTTCAAGATTGGCTGTTATCGTCCGTTCCCGGGCAAGCAGATTGTCGAACAGCTAAAACATGCAAAACGTATTATTGTTGTTGAAAAAGATATTTTTGCGGGTGTTGGCGGTTGTCTGGCAAATGATATGACGGTTGCATTTAAAGATACGGATGTAAAAATTTATAGCGTTATTGGTGGTTTGGGTGGTCGGCCTATTTTCAAAAAATCACTAATAAAAATCCTTGATCGCGGAATGAAAGATGAGCTTGAAGATCTGAGCTTTATCGATCTTGATCAATCACTGGTAGAGCGTGAAATTACCCGTGAAGACCTGTTCATGACGAAAGCGGTATAAGGGGAACTATTATGTCAACAGAATTAAAACCTGGATTTTGCCAAACGGGCGATCTGACTGCAGGTAACCGGTTACAGTCAATAGATGTTGTATCTGTTCAGTCGCAGGAAGATCGTGCTAATTCATTAACCTCCGGTCACCGTGCCTGTCAGGGCTGTGGTGAAGCGCTGGGTGCTCGTATGGCCATTGATAAGGTCATGGAGCTGAGCAAGAATAAAGTGCACGTGGTTAACGCGACCGGTTGTCTTGAAGTATTTACTACGCCGTTTCCTGAAACTTCATGGAATGTGCCCTGGTTGCATTCATTGTTTGGTAATGCACCGGCTGTTGCCACAGGTGTACAGGCTGCATTAAAAGCCAAAGGTATGGAAGATGTTACGGTTATTGCCCAGGGTGGTGACGGCAGTACGGTTGATATTGGTTTTGGTTGTTTATCCGGAATGTTCGAGCGTAATGATGATGTGCTTTACATTTGTTACGATAACGAAGCCTATATGAACACAGGCGTGCAACGCTCGGGTGCAACACCGCCGACAGCACGTACAGCGACCACACCTTTATCAGGCCCGCATCCAGGTAATAATTTTGGTCAGGGTAAGAATGTACCCAAAATTGCTATGGCCCATGGTATTGGTTATGTGGCAACAGCGACTATTGCTAATGTCCGTGATCTTGAAGCTAAAGTCGCTAAAGCCATGTCAATGAAAGGTGCGCGTTATTTGCATATTCATGTGCCCTGTCCTTTAGGCTGGGGTTCGTTACCAAAAGATACCATTAAGCTGGCACGTCTCGCAGTTGAGTCTGGTTTATACCCACTGTTCGAAGGCGAACATGGTGTCATTACAGGTGTAACAAAAATTCGTAAAAAAGTACCTGTTGATGAATATTTAAAATTACAACGCCGTTTTACGCATTTGTTTAAAAAGGGCGCAGATACAGATGATCTTGCAGGTGTTCAGGCGATTGCCGATGCACATATTAAATATTATGGCCTGCTGGACGACGGAGATAAATAATGGCGTTAACTTTACCTTACGCAATTACCCTGGAAGTAGGTTCCAGCTTAGAAAATAAAACTGGTGACTGGCGCACGGAAAGACCGATTTATCTCGATCGTCTACCACCCTGTAATATTGAATGCCCGGCGGGCGAAAATATTCAGGCCTGGTTAGGTTTATCTCAGGAAGGTAAATACCAGGAAGCCTGGGAAGAAATTTTACATAACAATCCACTGCCTGCGGTTCATGGTCGTGTTTGTTATCACCCCTGTGAAGACGGTTGTAATCGTAAACAGATGGAAAACCCGGTGAGCATTCATGCTATCGAACGTTTTCTGGGTGATGAAGCTTTAAAAAATAACTGGACGATTCCAAAAGCAGCTGACACAGGTAAAAGTGTACTGGTTGTTGGTGCAGGCCCAGGTGGTATTTCTGCAGCTTATCATTTATGTAAAATGGGTCATAAGGTCACTGTGGTTGATTCTAAACCGGCAGTGGGTGGTATGTTACGTTATGGTATTCCTTCTTACCGGTTACCCCGTGATGTGCTTGATTCAGAAGTCGCGCACATTGAAAAAATGGGCGTCACGTTTAAATTTAATACCCGCATCGATAATCTGGCCGCCAGTATTAAAGACGGTGGTTATGATGCCGCCTTTTTAGCCATTGGCGCTCATGTCGGTCGCAGCGTTGAAATTCCCAATGACGGTTCAGTAAAAATTATTGAGGCCGTTAAATTCCTCAGTGATATGGAAACCGAAGATAAAAAACCTGAGCTGGGTAAAAAAGTAGCGGTTTATGGTGGTGGTAATACAGCAATAGACTGTGTACGTACCGCAGTGCGTTTAGGTGCGGATTCAGTTAATTTGATTTATCGTCGTGACCGTAAAAACATGCCGGCCCATGACTTCGAAGTGGTTGAAGCCCTGGAAGAAAACGTTAACTTGAATGAGCTGCGTACCATCAAGGAAATGAAAGATGGCAAGTTAACATTAGACATAATGGAGCTGAATGCAGAAGGCTGGCCAGAATCCACAGGTAAAACCGAAACCATCGAAGCGGATACTGTGCTTTATGCTCTAGGTCAGCTGGTTGATGCCAGTCTGTTCAATGACTGTACAGGTATAGACGTTGAGAAAGATGGCGTTACCAATGTAAATGATCAGTTCATGACCGGTATGGACGGTGTGTTTGCGGGTGGTGATATGATTCCATCAGCACGTACGGTTACCACTGCTGTTGGTCATGGTAAAAAAGCAGCACGTTATATCAATGCTTACCTGAAGGGTGAAGCTTATACACCAGCGGAAAAACATGAAACAGCTTCTTTTGATAAATTAAATACCTGGTATTACGAAGATGAAGACATGCGTGAACAGCCTGTTCTTGATCTTAAAAAACGGACCACTACTTTTGAAGAAGTGCTTGGTGATTTAGACGAAGCTACAGCAAAATACGAAGCCACTCGTTGTATGTCATGTGGTAACTGTTTCGAATGTGATAACTGTTATACGGTATGTCCTGATAACGCAATTATTAAACTCGGTCGAGGTAATCGATTTGAGATTAATTATGATTACTGCAAGGGTTGTGGAATGTGTGTTGAGGAATGTCCGTGTGGGTCTATGTTGATGGAGCCGGAGGAATTGTAGGTTCTGTTTTAACTTTTGATCTTATTAAAAAACCGCAGCTTGCTGCGGTTTTTTTATTTAACCTCCTGTATAGTCAGCGATTCGTGAAGCGCAGCCTGGCAAATTGTCCGAGTTAATATGCTTGCTATATAGTTTTATATTGTCCATGCGTCTAATTCACTTAATGATGTTGACTCGATTAGATAGGAAACATTATTAGCTAGTGATAACTGTTGTACCTTATTTAGTAGTGCCTTCATAGACAACGAGTTTAGCTCCTTGCCAGATATTGATGTGTATTTAGATACATAACCCCACATATGTAATAAGGTGTTTTCTATAAGTCTAGGTTCTGGAGGTGTTCGTAAAAGTTTTGTTACTTCCAATGCTGTATTGCCAAGTTCTTTTGAGCCGGATTTTGATGTTACCCATTTGCCAATATCTTTATAGGCGCTAATATCTCTAGCCATTACTGAGTACTTATGTTGTGCCCAAAGTTGTTGTGCATTTTTTGGTAAAGGTATTCTGCCATCTTCAAGCATTTTATATTTATTCCTAAGAATATTGATCTGGTTTTCCGGCGAGTCAATATAGTGTGCTGGCCAGACTTCAGGGTTTGATCTTAATAAAACGGGTGATCTATCTACGTAGCCTCTAAGGCTCATCTCAGCAACTAATAATTTATGTCGCTGTTTAAGAGCCCATCCATACCCAATCCAGCGTAGTGTTTCCGGATGTTTAGAATATCCTTTTTTATTATTTCGTATGATAGATACTATTCCATGTAATTCACGGTGCTCGCCTAAAAGGCTTTGTCTATTTAAATAGCCTGGGTTTATATCCCAAATTCTCATGTGATCTCTGAATTTAAGGGGTCGGTGACAAATACGACTCATTATCATTTATTGTTGAGTTTATATATTCCACGCTTTTTTTATGATGAGCAAGTTTAAAACTTACTATTTTTGATAAACAGTCTATTTCGCCTCGGAGACCGGAATGACATATACCAGTGATTGGAATAACAGACCATACAGCTAGAAAAAATGAATATATGAGCATTGGGTATTGCGAATCACGCTTATTGAGAAAAAAGCAATCCAGTATGCTGAATAGAAACAAATAGCAATATTTATTGACATGCTCCTGCAATATGAATACAACTCTATTTAAGAAACAATAGAAAGATAACAACAATGAATAATGAATTAATCACCGTCGGCTGGCGCGAATGGGTTTACTTACCTGATCTGCATATTAACAAGATCAAGGCAAAAATCGATACTGGGGCGAGAACTTCCTGTCTGCATGCTTTTGACATTAAACCTTATAATGAAGAGGGTATAGAGAAGGTTCGTTTCCTGATACATCCTATACAGAAGAATACCGATATAGTGAGCGAATGTGATGCGGTAGTTATAGATAAAAGAATGGTCAGTGATTCAGGTGGTCATAAAGAAGAGCGTTATGTGATTTCAACGCAACTGGTTATGGGTGATCAGCAATGGGAAATTGAAATGACTCTGACCAGTCGGGATAACATGATGTTTAGAATGTTACTCGGGCGAACGGCGATGAGTCAGCGAATTATCGTAAACCCGGCCAGTTCCTATTTAATGGGTAAGCCTGAGTAAGCACAAATCATAAATATATAACAACAATCATTCTGTTATAATTGAACCGGAAATGTTCATTAACATCATCCTGGAGAATATATTGAATATCGCATTGCTTTCCCGTAACCCTAAACTCTATTCTACTCGTCGGCTGGTTGAGGCTGCTCAGGAAAGAGGACATGATGTTCGGATACTGGATGCATTACGTTGTTATATGAATATGGCCTGTAATCGACCTGAGATTCATTATAAGGGTGAAAAACTGCCTGTTTATGATGCGGTTATACCTCGTATCGGAGCCTCGGTTACCTTTTATGGCACGGCTGTTTTACGTCAGTTTGAAATGATGAATGTTTTTCCATTAAATGAGTCTGTTGCGATTTCGCGTTCAAGAGATAAATTACGTTCTATGCAGTTGTTCTCTCGTAAAGGTATTGGTATGCCATTAACGGGTTTTGCCAATAAACCGGATGATGTGCAGGATTTAATCAAGATGGTGGGTGGTGCGCCCCTGGTCATTAAATTACTTGAGGGTACACAGGGCATAGGTGTGGTTCTGGCAGAAACTAAAAAAGCCGCAGAAAGTGTTATCGAAGCCTTTATGGGGCTGAAAGCCAATATTCTTGTTCAGGAATATATTAAGGAAGCCGGCGGAGCAGATATCCGTTGTCTGGTTATTGGCGACAAGGTGGTTGCATCTATGAAGCGTCAGGGCGCAGAAGGTGAGTTTCGTTCTAATCTGCATCGAGGTGGTTCTGCCAGTGTTGTAAAAATTACACCAACTGAACGAAAAACAGCGGTACTTGCGGCTAAAACCATGGGGCTTAATGTCGCTGGTGTTGATCTGCTTCGTTCTAATAGTGGGCCTCTGGTTATGGAAGTTAATTCATCACCGGGTCTTGAAGGCATAGAAAAGGCAACAGGTAAAGATATTGCTGGTATGATCATTGAATTTATCGAAAACAATGCCAAGCCTAACAGGACACGGACACGTGGCAAAGGCTAAAAAGTCGGTTAATACTTTTGATATTGCGGGTGAAGTTATCCAGCCTGGTGAGCAGAAAACAATTGCTCTGCCAGCAACACAGTTTTATACCAATACACCTGTCACCATTCCAGTCCATATTATTAATGGAAAAAGACCCGGGCCACGACTTTTTGTTTCTGCGGCTATCCATGGTGATGAAATTAATGGTGTGGAGATTATCCGGCGTCTTCTGAGGCAGTCTGCCTTAAAAAAAATAAAAGGAACATTGATTGCTATTCCTGTTGTTAATGTTCACGGTTTTATCCAGCAGTCACGTTATTTGCCTGACAGACGTGATTTAAATAGAAGTTTTCCCGGTTCAAAAAAAGGTTCGCTGGCCGCACGATTCGCACATATCTTTGTCAATGAGATAGTCCAGAAATGCACTCATGGTATTGATATGCATACAGGTGCTATACATCGTTCAAATATTCCACAAATTCGTGCAAATCTTGAAGATGAAGAAACTCTTAGAATGGCAAAAGCATTTTCAGTGCCTGTTTTACTTAATTCAAGTTTAAGAGATGGTTCTCTGCGGGAAGCTGCAAGCGAGCTCGGTATACCGGTGTTGCTTTACGAGGCTGGTGAAGCTTTACGGTTTGAGGAAGTTTCAATCCGTGCGGGTCTCAGAGGTGTCATGAGAGTGATGCGTGAAATTGGCATGTTGGCTAAACCCTCCCGGCCATATAAAGAGCATAAGCAGGCTATCATTGCTCAGGGTAGCTCATGGGTACGAGCCGCTAATAGTGGGATTGTGCGTTTTCTTGTGCCTTTAAGTTCACAGGTTAGTAAGGGCCAGTCTCTTGGTTTTATTTATGATCCCTTTGGTGAAGATGAAACAAAAATTATTTCGCCCTGCGATGGTATCGTGATTGGTAGAGTTAATAATCCATTGATTTATGAAGGCGATGCGCTTTTTCATATTGCCTATTTTGGTAAGGTGGATACGGTTGCGGAGCAGGTTGAGGAATTTACTGAACGGCTAACCCCGGGTATTACAACGGGTATGTAAATATCTGAATGGTTTATTGATTATAAAATAACTATGCTGCAGGTAAGTCGATCCAGAACGTGGATCCTTCATTTTCCCTGCTTTCAAAGCCAACCTGAGCATCCATTAAATTAGCCAGTTGTTTAACAATGGTTAATCCAATGCCAGTGCCTTCGATGAGTGTGTCTTCATTTCCCAGACGTTCATAGCTCTGGAAAACTTTATCCTGTTTTTCTGGCGCTATACCTATGCCTGTGTCCTCTATGCTGATGCGGATTATGTTGTTAATAGCTGTATAGCTAATTGTCACACTGCCATTAGGTCGATTGTATTTGCAGGCGTTTGACAATAAGTTTAGTAAAATTTGTTTAAGGCGAAATTCATCTGCAAGTATTAACTGGTTAACTGTATTACCTGTTTTATATTTGAGTTGGATTTGATATTTTTCTACCACCGGATTAATTAAATCGACACATTCACTAATTAATTTATGGCAGTCAACTTCTTTAATGTTGATATCAATTTTGTTGGCTTCAATTCTGGATAGATCCAGAAGATCTTCAATTAATTTTAGTAGTATTGTGCTGGCTTTAATGATTTCATTTGAATGATCCTTCTGTTTTTCAGACTGATTTATGTCATGTGAGATGATTTGTGCAAATCCCATTATGGCATTTAACGGGGTGCGTAGTTCATGACTCATGCGGGATAGGAATATGCTTTTAGCCTGATTAGCCTGTTCAGCCTGTTCTTTGGCTTTAATTAATTGTCTGGAAAGCAAAATCGATTTTAACATTACTTTCTGGTAGGTGTAGCCTCCGGAAATCATTGCAAGCATATATATGCATAGCATCATGGCCATGATGCTATGCATTTCCGATGTTTGAAGAAAAAACCAGATGGTAATGGGTAGCATGCAGGCTAAGACATAAAGGATGTAGACTGTAAAGACAGAACCGAGAATTGCAGCAGCGCCGGCAGTCATGCCACCCAAAACAAAGGTAATTAGAATAGGTATCTCAGGGTTATTGTATGGTTCAAATACCCAGATAGATATTCCCCATATAAAAGCTGCCAGCGTTGATTTTATGGCAAAGGCATAAAGCCAGATATTGATGTTCTGATCTTCGGGAGATATTTTCTTGAATACATAAAGTCCCAGTCCGCGTGCAACTAATATAATGCTTAATGCGCTGATCCAGTAATTAAGGAGTGTCTGATCGACGTGATCCTTTAGTACCCATAAGAGAAGTAGTGCGATGCCAGTATTGGCCATTATAGCTGTGGTGATATTGCCGTAAAGATGGCGGGTCTGTTCTGCCCGGATATCAATCTTAGATACTGATGGTGTAAACTCAGCTGTTGATGAATTCCTTATCTGTGAATATTCCATAATTATGTATATAACATATATTGGTGTGATTATTTCAATTACAGAAGAATATAATAAATTTTATATAAATAGCCCGTAATTATAACTGCAACTAGTTGCAGTTATAATGTATGTCAGTTTTTTCCTGCATTAATGACTGGAGGCGCTGAATTAAACAGATTCCGGGTTAAAATCCACCAGTGGATTAACATCTGCATCATAATCCACACTATCAATACCAAAGCCAAACAGCTTCATAAATTCATCTTTGTATCCCTGATAATCAGTTAACTCATATAAATTTTCAGTGGTCACTTTTGGCCAGGTTTCCTTGACTGGCAGCTGAACTTCATCGCGTAGTTCCCAGTCATCCATGCGAATACGACTATTATCATCCAGATCAGGACCGCCCTGTTTATATAGCTGGGTACGGAACATACGATCTATCTGTTCCAGGCAGCCTTCGTGGATACCCTGTTGCTTCATGATTTTGAAGCTCATGGCAATGTATAAAGGCATCACGGGTATAGCAGCAGAAGCCTGTGTGACGACGCTTTTTAATACGGCAACATTGGCTGTGCCATGTACGTCTGAGAGTCCCTCACGTAATTCACTGGCGGCACGGTCCATATCTTCTTTGGCTTTCCCCAGCGCACCATGCCAGTAAATTGGCCAGGTGATATCTGTGCCAATGTAGCTATATGAGATGGTTTTGACACCATCAGCCAGTACACCGGCTTCACCCAGGGCATTCATCCACAGTTCCCAGTCTTCACCGCCCATGACGGTGACAGTATTGGCAATTTCCTCGTCGCTAGCAGGTTCTATTTGTGTTTCGATAATTTCATTTTTGTTGGTATCAACAGCGGTTGCTTTATATACCTGGCCAATGGGTTTTAATGCAGAACGAATTATTTCACCCGTTTTGGGAATTTTGCGTACCGGTGATGCCAGTGAATAAACCACTAAATCAACCTGGCCGAGATCTGCTTTAATCATTTCAATGGCTTTGGCACGCATTTCATCAGAGAATGCGTCACCGTTTATGCTTTTTGCATAAAGACCTGCATCATGTGCTGCTTTTTCGAATGCAGCCGAGTTATACCAGCCTGCAGAGCCCGGCTTTTTCTCGGTAGGTGCTTTTTCCAGAAAGACACCGATGGTTGCTGCATTTGAACCAAAAGCAGCAGTGATACGAGAAGCTAATCCATAGCCTGTAGAAGAACCAATGACCAGTACTTTTTTGGGGCCGTTTTCAATAGAGCCCTGAGCTTTTACTTTTTCAATCTGTTCGGCAACATTTTTTGCGCAGCCGGTTGGATGTGTTGTAGTGCAGATAAAGCCGCGAGTTTTGGGTTGAATAATCATGGGTTCAAAAATTCCATCAGGTTGTTTTCTATTAATAACTTATATGGGATCGGGGGGATTATAGCATTCAAGTTGTTATGGTTAACAGTTTTTGCTATTTGTCTGCAACAGGTGTTTTATTCTTTGATGGGTTCATATATGGATAGATCGAGCCAGAATGTGCTGCCGACACCTTTCTGGCTACTGAAATCGATATTGCCATTCATTAATTCAATCAGGTGTTTGCTGATGGTCAGGCCCACGCCAGAGCCTTCGATGTTGCCATAAGTTTCTTCTAGTCGATTGAAAGGCTCAAAAACTATTTTGTGATTTTCTTCGGATATGCCTTTTCCTGTGTCAGATACGATTAATCGACATTTATCATCGATCTTCTGTATTTTGATAGTGACAGTTCCATTCTCCTTATTGTATTTAACGGCATTACTTAACAGGTTGAGTGTTATCTGCTTAAGGCGAAGAGCGTCAGCTATAACCCAGTATTCATTATCCTGGCAATCATTTTTAATGCTTAATGAGTGTTCTTCTATTTTAGGTTGAATATATTTAATACAGTCATCGATTATTTCGTTCCATTTAACAGGTTCCAATGTGCATGCTGTTTTACCTGATTCAATGCTTTCCAGGTCAAGTAGCTGATTTACAAGATCAAGTAAATGTTGGCCTGCGTCGAGTATTTCCTGGGAATTTTCTTTTGTTACCGTGCGAGCTTCTTTATCTGTGTTAATCAGCTGAGCAAAGCCTAGTACTGCATTGAGCGGCGTGCGTAATTCATGACTCATGTGGGACAGGAAGTCAGATTTGGCCCGGCTGGCTTTTTTTGCCTGAGTGACGGCTTCACGTAATTGAGTTTCTGTTTGTTCCTGGATTTTTATTTTATCTTCCAGTTGTTGAGTCTTTTTATGTACCAGAATTTCAAGTTTATTTTTGTAGTTCTGTAACGCGTATTCATGTGCTTCGCGCTGGCTGGCCATTTCAGTAAAACTCTGGATGAGGTTTAATATTTCCCTGTCACTGGTTTCTATGTGTGTTTCATCAAGTTCACCGCTGTTACCAAACTTTTCTATCTTACCGGATAGTAACTCAATGGGTTTGCTGATGTTTTTTCCAAGAATAATAGCGATGCCGATGCCAGTTATTATAATGCCAAGCATGATCAGCAGGGTTTTTCTCTGTATGGCACTGGTATGTTTGGTGATTATGCTGTGGTCAATTCCAACATGGATATGTGCAGACAGTTTATTAATCAGAGAATAGGAGGAGTCAAGAATTAACTGGTTATTAAATTTGTAAGTGTTTTCATCGGTCATCTGGCAAGATTTATGATCTTTTTTTAACAGAAAATCTGGCAACACTTCATCAAGGCTTGAGGTTAAAATATTGCCATCAAAATCGACTACCAGGAGATATTTTAATTCTGAATTATTTCTTGTTACCTGTTTTAGTGTTTCTTTTATTTTTCGGGTTCTTTTTTCCAGGGTATCTCGAGTAATGACTTTTGCCAGTGTTTGTGAAAATAAGTTGCTCCATTTATTGTTGGACTCATGAATGCTTCGCTGAATCTGTTTATTATATACTGCGTATGAGGCGATGCCCGTCAGGCTAATCAGTATTACAAAAGTCAGGCTTATATGAATCCATAGTTTCATGATTGGCTAATGTGTATTATTCCTGATGATCTCTGAAACCTGCTTTATGTGCTGCAGCTTCCATTTTTCGAATATCATCATAGTTGGCATCATTGGGTAAATCGAAGCGCTTAATTAAAGCTTTATCGAGAATTTTTTTACCTTCAGTATCATGATGCATATTGGTTAGCTCATTTGTTATCTGGGTAAGCAATTTCTTATCAGCTTTATTGCTTATTACTACAGGTGGTATGCCTGCTCCACCAGGAAACAGGTGTTCAATGATTTTTACATTATGTGCATCTTTATCTCCAATATGACGGTCATAATCAAGTACCAGTGAATCGACTGAGCTGGCATCGACTATACCATTGGCAACCAGTTTAATGGATTCTTCATGACTGCCTGAAACGACGATTCTGGAGAAATAATCTTCCCAGCTTTTTGCGCCAAGTTGTACCAGTTTGTAACGAGGCATGTTGTAACCGGAATTACTATTCTGGTCATTATAAGTGTAGCTTTTACCCTTTAACTGTTGCCAGTTGTTTATATCTGAATCTTTGTGAACAATGGTGTAGGAATAATATTTTTGTGGGATGTCCTGATATCCCTTGATATCAGGAAAATCACCTTTCTCAAGTGCCATGACAGGTATCGCTACCAGCCTGTAATTACCTTCATTAAAATTATGGGTGTAGGGCAGGCCGCAGACAAAACCAATTTGAATAATGCCCTGTTTAAGTAATAGATTGGAATCCTGGTAACTGACGCCGGATATTACATCAACATTGCGATTTAATTTGCGTGCCAGGTATTTGGCCAGTTCATCATATATAGGCATGCCTTTTTCAGAAACAAAAGCGGCTGTAATCACCATTTTTATATCATGGCTGGTGGCCAATGTTTTGTTAGGTAGTAACAATAGCAGGATTAAAAAAATTATAAAAAGTAAGTTTAATGCTGGGGTTTTGTATAAAGACGGGTGACAGTGACTAATATGGCTAAATGTTAATGGGGAGGAAGACTTTTTTAATATCATCAATCATTCCTTCATAATGGGATATTAACAAGTATATATTAGTTTAATGGAGTTATCCGGATTCTACTGTGGCAAACAGGTCGTGTTCATTTGAATCAGTGATCTTTACGGTTAAAAAAGTACCGGGTTGATGAATTTCATCGGTATCAACAAATACTATACCGTCTATTTCCGGTGCATCTGCCATGCTACGGGCAATGATGCCTTCTTCATCGACTTCATCAACAATAACCTGCAGGGTCTGGCCGACTTTTTTAGATAATTTACCGGCGCTGATTTCTTCCTGTAGTGTCATGAAACGACGTAAACGTTCCTGTTTGATATCTTCAGGAACCTGTTTGGCAATATCGTTTGCCACCGCACCTTCGACGGGTGAATAGGTAAAGCAACCGACGCGATCCAGCTCGGCTTCATTAATAAAATCCAGTAGTTCACTGAAGTCATCTTCTGTTTCACCGGGGAAGCCCACAATGAAGGTGCTACGCAAGGTGATGTCCGGGCAGATATTACGCCAGGCCTTGATACGCTGCAGATTATTTTCACTGCTGGCAGGACGTTTCATGGCTTTTAATACTTTCTGGCTGGCATGCTGGAAGGGGATATCCAGATAGGGGAGTATTTTGCCTTCGGCCATGAGTGGAATCACATTATCAACATGGGGATAGGGGTAAACATAATGCATACGTATCCAGGCATTCATGTCGCCCAGTTCCTGAGCCAGGGTTTCAAATTTGGTTTTAACCGGTTTGCCATTCCAGAAATCGGTCTGATATTTGGCATCAACACCATAGGCGCTGGTATCCTGTGATATCACCAGTAATTCTCTGACGCCGGCATTGATCAGGTTTTCGGCTTCAGTGAGTACTTCACCCACCGGGCGGCTGACCAGATCGCCTCTGAGTGAAGGAATAATGCAGAAAGTACACCGGTGGTTGCAGCCTTCGGATATTTTTAAATAGGCAAAATGTCGAGGTGTCAGCTTGATACCCTGTGGTGGGATCAGACTGGTAAGGGGGTCATGTTCCGGGGGTAGATGAGCATGTACCGCTTCCATGACTTCCTGTGCCGCATGGGGGCCGGTGATGGCGAGTACCTGCGGGTAGTTTCTGGCAACAATGTCACCCTTGGCGCCCAGGCAGCCGGTGACTATGACCTTGCCGTTTTCATTCAGTGCTTCACCGATGGCTTCCAGGGATTCTTCTACCGCATCATCGATGAAGCCACAGGTGTTAACCACCACCAGGTCAGCATCATTATAGGTCGGGCTGATATCGTAGCCTTCAGCCCTGAGTCGGGTAATGATCTGTTCTGAGTCGACAAGTGCCTTGGGGCAGCCGAGGCTGATAAAGCCAACTTTTGGGATGTGATGGGCCATGGTGTATGTAGTCGCTACAGGCTGTGTATGTGATTAATGACAGGCGCCAAGTTTAGCAAATTCCTGGTTGATTTACCCGGGTCTTGATGCGCTTATTAATAGTTATTCCGTGCCGGTGCAAACAGGGCAACGTGTTTGTATTTAAAGAAAGGGATTAGTGCAAGACCGGCGACAAAACCGCCAATGTGTGCGCCCCAGGCTACGCCGCCTTGCTGGTCGCCAGACATGATGGAATTAAATATCTGTAATGCAAACCAGAAACCCAGTACCCAGCCAGCTTTGATGCGAGTGGTATGAATGTAAAAACCAAAGGGGATGGCGACTAATACGCGCGCGTGGGGATAGAGTAAAAGGTAGGCGCCCAGAACGCCGGAGATAGCACCGCTGGCACCAATCATTGGAGTGGTTGAGCCGGGTTCAGGTAGGGCCTGAGCTAACGCAGCCGCCACACCGCAGATTAAATAAAAGGTAATAAAACGTTTATGGCCCATGGCATCTTCAACATTATTACCAAAGATCCATAGATATAACATGTTGCCTATGAGATGCATCCAGCCACCGTGTAAAAACATGGACGTGAAAAATGTTGCCAGAGCGGGTACTGTGACCAGGTCAGGGTGAAGCTGTTGTGTATTGAAAACGACAGCGGGAATCATCCCGAGGCTGAGTACTGCGTTTTGTGCATAAGGCCCCAGAGATAACTGCCAGAAAAAAGTCAGTAGACAACTGCCGATTAAAATATACGTTATATAAGGGATTATTTTTGTCGGATTGTCATCGTGTAATGGGAACATTAGTGGCTCTGTAAATTAATTGATATAAAAGAAAACGCAAATCTACGCAAATTGATACAAGTCGTTAATTTATATTTGTACATTATTGTCATATTGAACATAGTCAAAAGATCTTAAATGTCAGGTACCCAGCTTATTTGACTGTGCTCAATATAACCATAAAATAAAAAATCTTTATTTGCGTTTTCTTTTGAAATTTTTAAGGTCTACCAGCGTCAGTACATATAAATAGTTTTATTAAGTTAATTGCTTGAGTTCTTCCAGTGCTTCTTCTGCAACTTCTCTGGTTTCTGTGTTTTCATCATTCAGTAAGGGTTCAATGTAGGCAACTGCTTTTTTGCTTTGACTAAGACCCAGGTAATGGCAGGCATCCGTACGCACATGTGCTGCCGGGTGTTTTGTATAGGTTCCCAGAATATCAATGGTGTTTTTTAATAACTCACTGCCAGCAAAGTCTTCGACAATGGCGCCAATGCCAATGCGAACAGAGAGGGATGTTTCAGTATTGGCCATTAATTCAAATAGCATGGGAAAATATTCTGGATTTTGATTAATAATCTCATGAACTTTATTAATTTCACCGGATGTCATCAGTTCGCCAAAATAGTCGCCCATTGCCGAAGGTTCATCGGCACGTTTTACCCATTCTTCGAGTTCGCTTTTAGAGCGTAAACCAGTGAGCTCGAAAGGGCCAATTTTTACCCAGGGAACAGATCGTATATTGAGGTCACTGGCCCGTTCAGCCTGTTGTTGTATATTGACGATTTCCAGTGAGCTAAGTGTGCCTGATTTCACCAGTTCACTCAGTGACTGTAATACTGACGGGCAATGTGCACAGCCAGTGGCAATGAATAAAAGTGCTTGCGGGTTTTGTTTTGATGTCATGAGAGGCTAGTCAGTTATATGAAATAGCAATTTATCATTTTTGGTGATTGATATGAACAGGTATATTATGTATTAACTTTATTAAAAGGATGGATACAGTAATGATCTGGCATAAACGCCCCGATATTGATGAGCTTAATAATAGAGGTCAGGGTACGGCAGTGAGTGCGCTGGGTATTGAGATTGTTGAAGTTGGGGATGACTTTCTCAAAGGTAGTATGCCGGTGGATGAACGAACCCGGCAGCCTCTGGGTTTATTGCATGGTGGTGCTTCGGTGCTCTTTGCTGAATCTCTGGGTAGTATTGCGGCTAACTATGTTGTTGATCATGAGAAAGCTTTTTGTGTTGGTATGGAGGTGAATGCGAATCATCTCAGAAGCGTTAGAGCGGGTGTTGTTAGCGGGTTTGCCCGTCCATTGCATATAGGCAGGTCGAGCCAGGTCTGGGAAATTAAAATACATGACCAGAAAGATCGGCTGATTTGTGTTTCACGCTTAACCATGGCTGTAGTACAAAAAAATATTTGAACTTGCAGGTAGGTGATTATGCACATAGCGTGCATGGGAATCATTGCTTATAGATGTTAATATGTCGGTTAAATCTGGTGAACAAGTATTAGGCTAATTATGAAAAATCTGGTTGCAGTGATTAATGGTGAAGCACAAATTGAATATGATAGATCAAAAGAGCTGCCTGCCAATCAGCTAGAGTATCTTAATAAAATGGATCAGAAAATGGATGAGGGTATACCTCATGGTGCCGGGCATCTGTTTGCACCCGATGTTCAGCAGAAGGCACAGTTTGTTGCGGATCAGCTGGTGATGGCTATCAAATCCGATAATGAACAGTTAATTGCTGCGACCATGGCTTATCTGGCAACACGTTTGCCTGATTTACAGCAGGTGAGCGCAGAAGATATTAATAATGAAGTTTCAATTAAATTAATTTACGATCAGGCCTTTTCAAAAGCTGAGCCGGTGAAGTTTGTCAGGCCTGATCAACTCAACAGCTAATGCAAAATCAGACCATTGTTGTTCTTGGTGCCAGTAACAAATCGCATCGCTATGCCAACAAGGCCATACGTATGTTACTTGAGTACGGTTATCATGTTATTCCTGTGCATCCTAAACTGGAAAATATAGAAGGTCTGGTGGTTAAGCACTCACTTGAAAATATTGTTGAAGTCGTTGATACGCTTGCCATGTATATTGGTCCTCAGCGTAGCAAGGATTTAATTGATAGTATTATAAAGCTGAAACCTGCCCGGGTGATTCTTAATCCCGGCACTGAATCTGATCCTCTTGAACTTGCCTTGATGAATCACGATATTTCTTTTGTTAAAGACTGTACTTTATTAATGCTGGAGCATGGTCGTTTTTAAATAATTTCTTGATTTCATGCAATACAGGCGTAGTCTGGTGATGTTAAATTTTAACCAAATCTATTGGCCAGGAGATGCATCATGTCCTATGTTTTGCCATTTTCTGCAATTGGTATTCACAGTATCCCTGAAGTCGGCGGCAAGAATGCTTCACTTGGTGAGATGTACAGTCAACTGTCATCCGCAGGCATAAAAGTCCCCAACGGTTATGCCACTACAGCTGAAGCCTATCACTATTTTATTAAGCACAATAATCTACAGGAGAAAATTTCACGGGCACTTGAGTCGCTGGATGTGCATGATGTTAAAGCACTGGCAAAAACTGGCAAGCAAATTCGTAGCTGGATGCTGCATGCGGAAATACCTGATGAAATTGCCGAAGACATTATTCAGGGTTATCTGAAGTTGGGTGAAGAGTATGGTGAATATCCGGATGTCGCGGTGCGTAGTTCAGCTACTGCAGAGGATCTTGCCGATGCATCTTTTGCCGGACAGCAGGAAACTTACTTAAATATTTCCGGACGGCGTAATTTGCTGTTAACCTGTAAACGGGTTTTTGCGTCTCTGTTTACTGATCGGGCAATATCCTATCGTGAAGATAAAGGATTTAATCATATGGATGTGGCTTTATCGATTGGTGTTCAGAAAATGGTGCGTTCAGATATGGCTTCATCCGGTGTAATGTTTACATTAGATACGGAGTCAGGATTTCGTGATGTGGTATTCATTAATTCATCTTACGGTTTAGGTGAAAATGTGGTTCAGGGTAGTGTTAATCCTGATGAGTTTTATGTATTCAAGAAAACCCTGGTTGAAAATAAGCGACCGATTATTCGTCGCAACCTCGGGCAGAAAGCAATTAAGATGGTATATGCGCAGGATACGACAGCTGGTTTATCAACCCGCAATGTAAAAGTGACAACAGAAGAAAGAAATCAATTTTCATTGACAGATGATGAGGTTCTTGAATTATCGCGTTATGCAGTGTTAATTGAAGATCATTATGCCCGACCTATGGATATTGAGTGGGGAAAAGATGGCAAGACCGGTGAGTTATTTATATTGCAGGCGCGACCGGAAACAGTACAGGCTAATCTTGAATTAAAGCATTATCAACGATTTAAACTTAATCAGCAGGGTGACGTGGTAGCAGTCGGAAAAAGTGTTGGTAAGCGCATCGCCACAGGTGTGGCTCGAGTGGTTCTGGATGCAGCTGATTTACATCAGGTGCAGGCTGGGGATGTTCTGGTAACTGACATTACGGATCCAGACTGGGAACCCGTTATGAAAATAGCCGCTGCTATAGTTACTAATCGTGGTGGACGTACCTGTCATGCGGCGATTGTTGCACGAGAGCTGGGAATACCGGCTATTGTCGGTTGTGGCGATGCAACGCTAACAATTACGAATAATCAGTTGCTGACGGTTTCCTGCGCTGAAGGAGATACTGGGTATATCTATGATGGACTGTTAGATTTTGATGTTGAAACAAACGATTTTGAAACGCTGGGTAAGACGCAAACACGTATTATGCTAAATCTGGCTAATCCTGAACTGGCATTTGAATGTTCGCAGTTACCGGTAGATGGTGTTGGTCTTGCGCGACTGGAATTTATTATTAATA
>JAPHQX010000113.1 GCA_026196035.1 Gammaproteobacteria bacterium | reverse complement strand
GCGATTGAACAGAACAATGACGAAAATGGCATCATCTGGCCTCAGTCTATCGCGCCTTTTGATGTTGCTCTGGCGCCCATCAACATGCAAAAGTCAGAACGCCTGAAAGCTGCCGCTGAAAAACTCTATGATGATTTAACCGCCGCAGGACTTGAAGTCCTGATGTTTGATCAGAAAGAACGCCTGGGTTCCATGCTGGCCAATATCGAACTTATTGGTATTCCACACCGCCTGGTATTAGGTGAACGTGGCCTTGATGCCAATACTATTGAATACAAGGGCCGTCGTGATACCGACAAACAGGATATCGCACTGGACACAGTAATTGAGCATATTAAAAACCTGATGAGCTAAACTCAGAGGTTATGAAATGTATTTACAGACATCTACTCAGCGGACTGCTGCTGATATTATTCAGCACACAAGCTTTTGCACTCAGCAATCATGCTGATCCTGAATTACGCTCCCGTTTAAAACTGGCGATAGAACAATCCGACAGTTTTAAAGACCGCTTCGATGCTGAAGTCTGGTTACTGGATATGTCAACGCGACTTAAGAAGCGTGTACCCGACAGTAACGAACGTTTACATTTATTAAAAAACATTCATCGAGAAGCCACAAGAGTCAAACTGGCACCAGAACTGGTGCTTGCTGTGATTGATATTGAAAGTCGTTTTGATCCCTATGCCATTTCAAGATCCGGTGCCCAGGGTTTAATGCAGGTAATGCCCTTCTGGTTAAATGAAATCGGTCACCCGGATGATAATTTAATTCACATTAAAACCAACCTGCGCATGGGTTGCACGATTCTTAAATATTATATCGACAAAGAAAAAGGCAACCTGCGTCGTGCACTGGCAAGATACAATGGCAGCCTGGGTAAACACTGGAAATACCCTGATAAGGTATTTACTACCCTGCATGAAAACTGGTTCAGGAATTAATTATTAAATTCTGATTCGCCTTCCCTGCATGAAAACTGGTTTATTAATCAATAATTAAAAACCCATTAATTAACCAGCTTACTTGCCTCATTAGAGTATCCACTTTGAACACCAAACAAATCAGTCGCCTGAATAATAAAATACCAGGTACCGGAATCAAGTGAATCAACAGTGTAATTGCAGGTCATAATCGGAACACCACAAACATTATCAAATCCTGACTGCACACATGAAATCTGTCCCGCATCCGGATCCAGATTAACAGTAGAGCTGTAATTACCTGATGACATCCCATAATTCAATGTATAACTCTGAATACCATCCAGACAGCTATCATCCGTATTCTGCGTGGGCACCTGCCAGTTTAGTGTTACAGGTTGTGTAACGACTACGGCCTGAGTATCAATAGAAATAATATCACTCTGTAATGATTCATTCCCTGCTGCATCAATGGCTGACACTGAATATACATATGTCTGATCTGAAGTAAGACCTGAATCTGTAAATGATGTAGATGTGGTAGTCGCAAAATAAGTATTAGAATAATTTTTATAAACTCTATAACCTACAACACCAACGTTATCGGTGGAAGCAGTCCAGCTAAAAGTAATTTGACTGGTAGTAACATTTGTTGAATTTAAATTTACAGGTATCTCCGGAGCAACAAGATCATCAGCAGCTAATGTAGTCACATTTAAGGCATTACTCCTTGCTGTATTGTTTTCTGCATCAAATGCCTCAACGATATACTGGTATGAAGTATTATCATTCACCGTTGAATCAGTAAATGAAGTCAGATTGGTCGAATTTAACAATACCCCATCCCTAAAAATTCTGTAGCCACTAACTGCTACATTATCAGTAGATGACGTCCAGCTTATTGATACCTGGTCAACCGTCACGTAAGTTAACAAAAGATTACCTGGTACAGTTGGCGACTGCTGGTCACTCACAATAGATATTGCCACATCTAGAACACTGCTTCTCGCGGAATTATTTTCAGCATCAAATGCTTCAACTATATATTGATATGTAGTGTTTACAGCAAGACCAGTATCAGAAAATAAATTTGTAGTCACAGTTGCAACCAAATTATTATTTCTAAATATTCGATAACCACTAACAGAAACATTATCTACAGATTCATCCCATGACAAAACAACGGAGCCATTGGATGACGATCCTATAACTCTAAAGTTTTCTGGAACATCAGGCGGAATAGTATCAGCCTGATCAGGTGGAGCTGTATCACTCTGATCAGGTGGAGTTATTATTTCTACCTGAGTATTATTGCCATCATCAATCTGAGCAGCTTCCTGATCAGTAGTTGCGGCACATGAAATTAAAAAAATAGAACCCAATAAACAACCTAAACGAAACAAAGGAGTATTAAACATAAGCGAAACCCTAAAACCAAACCATGCAACCAAATCCCAGAACACCGAAGGAATTCACGAAAAAAATTGTTATCATTTAGTTGGAGTGAGTATGATTGTATTAACAACTGATAACTGTGTCCTATTTCAAAGAAGTCACCCGTTTGAGGGAGAACATATAAATTCGTGAGAAATATGTGACTCAGATTACAAAAACAAAGAAAATCAAACCCAGATCACAATAAGCATGGCTATTTGAAAGGAAAAAAATAAAATCTGTGATCTGATCGGCAAAATTAAGAGCTAAGTGTGATGTGAAAATCAATAATTCATTAATACTGAAGTACACGTTCAATAAAAACTAAATACAACCTTAAATTAAGTTTTTATGTAAAATGGGCAAGTCAAAATAAATCAAGATAAAAACATCATATCTCATGAATATTCCAGAAATCACACTAACAACACCAGCATTATTATTCCCGACCGTTTCGTTATTACTGGTTGCCTACACGAATCGTTTTAATGCCATTTCATCGCGCATTCGCTCCATGAGTGCGACTTACAAAACAACACCAACTGAGAAACTTATGCAACAGATTGAAAGCCTGCGCCAACGGGTATACATCATCCGTAACATGCAGGCGTTTGCTGTGGGTAGTTTATTTTTATGTGTGGTGTGTATGTTTTCTTTGTTTGCCGGTGAGCTTTTTATTGGCAAGATGATTTTTGGTATTAGCCTGGTTTTTATGTTGATATCACTGGGTTATTCATTAAAAGAAATAATGAAGTCGGTTTATGCCCTAAATCTGGAATTGAGTGAGTTAACAACTAATCGCAAAGAGGATTAGTTTTCTTCTGTTAGACTGATTTTTTTCTACGCTACACATCACAAAACCACGTGAGCCAGATTGTTAAAAAAACTAATCCCCAATCGGTGGTGGTGCCACCCTCATAACCTCTGCCACCGTCGTCACCCCATTTGCAACCTTCTGTGCACCACTCAAACGCAAGGGCAACATACCTTCTTTAAGTGCCTGCTGCCTGACTGCTGAAATACTGCAGTTATCGGTTACCAGATGTTTTATATCTTCTGAAAAAGTAAACATTTCATAAACACCCATACGCCCCATGTAACCGGTGTTACGACATTCCAGACAACCGACAGGTTCGAATATTTTTTCTGGTTTTTTTGATTTCCAGGGTTTAACCAGTTCTTTCCAGGTCTCCTCATCAATTTCTGTTTCCTGCTTGCAATGTGGACACAGGGTTCTTATCAAACGTTGTGCCATCACACCCAGTACGGTGGATTGAATCAAATAAGGCGGCACACCGATATCCATCATACGCGTGATAGCAGCCGGTGCATCATTGGTATGCAGTGTAGACAATACAAGATGACCTGTTAAAGCGGCCTGAATCGCAATCTCTGCTGTTTCCAGATCACGAATCTCACCAATCATAATAATATCCGGATCCTGACGTAATAAAGTGCGAACACCACCGGCAAAATCCAGACCAATATTGGCCTGTACCTGCATCTGGTTAAAGCTCGGTTCAACTAATTCAATTGGATCCTCAATGGTGCAAACATTTACTTCCGGTTTAGCCAGTTGTTTTAAAGTTGAATATAGCGTGGTGGTTTTACCCGAACCGGTAGGGCCTGTAACCAGGATAATACCGTTAGGCTGGGAGATCATTGATTGCCAGTTCTGATCATCACTGGCAGCAAAACCCAGTTCACGGAAATTCCTTACCAGCACTTCCGGGTCAAAAATTCGCATAACCAGTTTTTCACCAAATGCTGTTGGCATGGTGGATAAACGTAGTTCTACTTCCTGGCCTTCTGGTGTTCGAGTTTTTAAACGGCCATCCTGTGGACGACGTTTTTCAGCAACATCCATGCGTGCAAGAATTTTAATCCGACTGGCTACTGCTGCCATCACCGTGGTGGGTATTTGATAGACCTGATGCATAACCCCATCAATACGAAAACGCACATTACCCTGTTCACGTCGTGGCTCTAAATGAATATCACTGGCACGCTGATCAAAAGCATACTGTAATAACCAGTCAACAATATTAACCACGTGCTGATCATTGGCATCCAGTTTACCTGCACGCCCCAGCTCCATCATCGATTCAAGATTATTTAATTTATTGTGACCCAGCTTGTTATCATCCTGAGCACCGACCACAGATTTTGAAACGGTATAAAACTCTAATAGATAACGTGCAATATCGTCAGGATTAGCAATCATCAGCTCAAAATTTTTATTTTTAATTCTGGCCAGCTCCTGATCCCATTCTTTTTCAAATGGCTGAGCAGTTGCTACAGTTACTGTATCACCTTCGACTTTTACTGGCAGAATATTAAAACGTGCCGCATAAGCATATGACATTAAACCGGTGACTTTACTAACTTCAATTTTTAATGGATCAATACGTAAATAAGGCAATTTGACACGCTCGGCCAGCCAGACAGTTAAATACTCCAGTGTAAGTTGTTTATGCTCATCACGTTGATCAATCCAGTTGCGGTCAGCAATAACTACCAGAGGATGTTTGCTATCATATTCTTTACCCATAGCCACAGTACGTAACATGTGGGCATTGTCACTGGACACTATGCCATCCTGCTCAAGCCAGGTTAGCAACTCATGTAAATCCAGTTTCCGATCTGTGTTATCTATGACAGCATTCATTTAATTATTCCGCTAACGATATCTAATCTCAAATCCATTCTGATCTGATTGATTTATCTGTTCACTCATTTCTACTTTATCCACCACCGACATCGGCGGCCCCTGCTTCAGCCATACTTCAAATTTGTTGAGTTGCTCTTTACTACCACAGGCCTCAGCTTCAACACAACCATCGGTCATATTTCTAACCCAGCCACTCAAGCCCAGTTGATGTGCAATATCACAGGTACTGGCCCTGTAAAAAACACCCTGTACTTTTCCAGACACTCTGTAATGTCGACACAACATTAAAAAACCACTTTTGCTTTCTGTCCTGCAAAATAGTGAATATCCGGTTTACTACTGAATTCGAGACTGATGTGATACTGTTGATTAGCATCAGACACTATTGATTTAACTATAGCTGGGTAGCGCTCAGACGCAACTTCAACAGTGGCATTTTGACCTATCTGAAATTCACTTAGCTGATCAGCAGGGACACTAAAGATAACCTGCATTAACCCATCTAGTAGAATCTCCATCTTCATCTCAGACATGGTTTCCACTGATACAACCTGCCCTGCCTGTAACATCTGTTTTATAACACGCCCGTTAAACGGAGCTTTTAATTGTGCTCGGGCGTACTGCCATTTAGCCAGCTCCAGCTCAGCGTTCGCCTGATCATTATCCGCTTTAAAGCCTTTTAAGATCGACTCTATTTTCTGTAACTCTACTTCAGATAATACTGTTCGCTCAAACAGCTCCTGTGCCTGATCAAAGTCACGCTGCGCATCAAATAATAATGGTGTAATACGATCAACCTTTGCCTGCATTATTTTCATCTGAATCTTAAATGGAGCAAGATCAAGATGGGCAAGTTTCTGTCCCTGCGTTACCTTATGACCTGATTGGACAAACACTTTATCAACAACACCGGTCACCGGAAATGCCAGCACCTGCCGGGCAGGCCAGGACAATAGAGCATCATAATCTTTTGCACAAACATTAACGGCGAATAAGAAAGAAACAATATACAACAGAGCTTTAATTCTATTCATTATCTGATCCATCGAAACTAATTTGATTATTAAACATTATCTCCAGATTCATCCATGCTAACGCCAGTTCAAAATCCGTTTTCACCTGCTTATAACGCGTATCAGAAATAGCCACCATAGCATCACCGAAGTTGGTAGCCACTTCCATTTCATATAAAACACGATTCTTGTCTAGCTCAAGCTCATGATACTCCATTTCCGTCTTCAGCTGATCTCTTTGAATCATCAGCAAACTAATCTTCTGACAGAGACTTAACAGGTTATTCCGAGCATTTGACTGGGCCTTTAAAAGCATAGCACGACGATTCAACCATTGACTGCGGGCCTGTGATATTTCCGCCTGCATACCCTGATGCTCAAGCAATGGAACTGTTAGTTTTAAGCCAGCTGCCCAGTCATTATTAGATGCAGACTCCCTTTCATATTCCGAAAATATTATTTCAGCCGATAACGAGGGGCGATCCTGCATTTGTGCAGCACGCACTCTTTTTTCCGCCGCTTCCACACTTGCTATTAGTAACTTTAATGGCTGATTTAATTCTTCAAGACGATTAACGAGTGATTCGTATGCGGGAAGCTTTCTTTTATGATAATTCAAATCCGGTAATTTAAGATTCGATGATAATTCTCCGGGACGATTAATTACTTCAGCCAGTTGCGCACGTGTTACCCGTTGTTGTGATCGACTATTTGCCCGCAGACTCTGAAGCAATTCAAGCTGATTTTTTATCTTCAGTAATTCAACATCAGATATTTCACCCAATGCATAGCGATCTTTTTCTGCCTCATGATTCACATAAGTAATCACAACCTGCTCATTATCCCATCGCTCTTTATAGTCAGCCACTAACACTTCAAAAAAAGCTTTTGCTATATTTATTCTGCGCTGCTTTACCCAGTAAGCAAGATTGTCTTCAGCACTCTGCCTGTCCAGTTCAGCTGCTGCAATATTATTTGCAGTCTGACCGAAATCATATATCGGTTTTTTCACCGAAAGAATCGCACGGTGATCATTATTTGACTGATCAACAGCTAAAGGCGAGGGCTCAATCCACCTTCCCTCAATTGAAAGATCGGCCTCCAGTGCATATGCTGATTCAGCTTTTTGTAGTTTTGATACAGCTTGCTCTAATGCAGCATCCGCCTGCAAAATATCATAATGACTAACGTCATTAGCCAATGACAAAACATATTCCAGAGTAAGAGGATCAGGCAAAACATGACTTGCCTGTTCGGCAAATAACCCAGGCGAAAACAATAGAAATGTAATAATGTATTTTAAACGTGTCATCCAGATGTTTTACGTTTTATTTTCTTATATTTAGTAAAACTCATTTCTTTATATTTTTCTTTTACAACAAACTCTCCCAGCCACATAAACTCTTCAACAGTTGAGGTGGCACCCGTATAGCGAACAATACGCTCGCCTTGCAGGTCAAAAAAAGCAATCACAGGTGTTGCTCTAACTCTATGCTGCCTGAATGCAAAATCCTTTTCCGTCGTCACTTTTCCATGAAAGTCAGTAATCTCTACATCACCTTCAATATCAATACGATATATATAAAAATACTGCTTATAAAACTTGATGACCTCAGGCTGATTGATAATGGTTTTTGCCATGCGATCACAAAATGGACATTCATCCATTTCAAACATTAATAGAATGCCTTTTTTACCATCTTCTCTTGCAGCATCAAGTTCTTCTGCATAATTTCCCAGACTCTGATCAAAAAAAGCAGAGTCCGCAGCGCACAGCAACGGGTTTAAAATAACAATAATTAGAAAACTAAAGATTTTAAGATTAAAGTAATTAACAACTTTCATTCTTTGTTACACCACATCGTTTGCATTGATAAACAGTCACCAGTTTTCCCTGTTTGACATCAAACTGCTGCTGTTTATCAATTTCCCATTTATGGAAACCACGCTTGCACAAAGTATGACCCTTACTCTTATCGGAGGGTTTCTTTTTTTTAAATTGAAGTATATCAGCCATATTTAATAAGAATCGCTATGCTGTTGAATTAATTCTAGTTCATAGCGACCATAATAAACATTATTATCTGTTCGCGCTTCTAACTACATAGATGCAGCTAAGGCTGACAGAATGCAGCAGCCTCGCGCCTTCGTATCAATCCTTTATGCGATATTCTGCTGACCGTGCATGAGCCGTCAGGCCTTCACCATGAGCCAGTATAGATGCTGTTTTACCCAGTTCAGAAGCGCCCTGTGCAGAACAGTTAATCAGGCTAGAACGTTTCTGAAAATCATAAACACCCAGTGGTGATGAAAAACGTGCAGTTCTTGATGTCGGCAATACATGATTTGGACCCGCACAATAATCACCTAAAGCCTCTGCCGTGTAACGCCCCATAAAAATAGCACCCGCATGACGAATTTGTTTAGCCCGCTCATCAGCATCATCGATGGATAATTCCAGATGCTCTGGCGCAATGTAATTAGCCACCGCAATTGCATCATCCATATCTTTTACTGAAATCAGAATACCGCGAGTCGATAAAGATGTATTAATAATTTCAGCCCGCGGCATTTCCTGCACCAGTCTGGCAATACTGTTTTTGATATTCTCAATATATTCCGCATCGGGACAGACTAAAATTGACTGTGCATCTTCATCATGCTCAGCCTGTGAGAAAAGATCCATGGCAATCCAGTCAGGATCCGTTTTACCATCACAGACGACACAGATTTCTGATGGTCCAGCGATCATATCTATACCCACCACACCAAATACCATGCGCTTGGCCGTGGCTACATAAATATTTCCAGGACCCACAATTTTATCCACCTGGGGGATAGTTTCTGTTCCATAGGCCAGTGCCGCGACCGCCTGTGCTCCACCAATAGAAAACACACGATCGACACTGGAAATCGCCGCAGCCGCTAACACCAGATCATTAACTTCACCATCCGGTGTTGGTACCACCATAATAAGCTCGGGTACTCCGGCTACTTTTGCCGGTATTGCATTCATTAAAACTGACGAAGGATAGGCTGCCTTACCACCGGGCACATAAAGGCCGACACGATCCATCGCTGAAATTTGCTGGCCAAGCACTGTGCCATCAGCTTCAGTATAAGACCATGACTCCAGTTTCTGACGTTCTGCATAGGCGCGCACTCTTTGCGCGGCTGTTTCCAGTGCCTGTTTCTGCTCGGCAGGAATACGTTGCAATGCAGCCTGTAATCTATCCTGAGAAATTTCCAGTTCCGTCATTGACTGCGCATTTAAACGATCAAACTTATTCGTGTACTCAACAACGGCAGCATCACCCCGTTGTTTAACATTCTTTAACACTTCATTGACTGTGCTAAATACCTGGTCATCGGATACAGATTCCCAGGCCAGTAAATCATCCAGTCGAGACCAGAAATCATCATCCTGTGTATTAAGTTGTTTAATATCAATCATGCTTAACCGCTTTACTCATCTGATCAACAATTGTCTGAATACGATCATGTTTAGTTTTTAATGAAGCCCTGTTAACCACCAGTCGCGATGATACATCAGCAATGTGATCAATTGGCTTGAGACCATTAGCTTTTAAGGTATTACCCGTATCAACCACATCGACAATCAAATCGGACAGACCGACGATAGGCCCCAACTCCATTGAACCATAGAGCTTTATCACTTCGACCTGTTTGCCCTGTTCTGCAAAATACTGGCGCGCCACATTGACAAATTTTGTCGCCACACGTAACCGGCCTTCACCTGGCTGATAATCATTTAAACCTGCCGTCATTAGTTTACATCTGGCAATATTTAAATCCACCAGTTCATATAAACCTTCACCGCCGTGTTCCATTAAAACATCCTTACCTGCGACACCTAAATCTGCCGCCCCATACTGCACGTAGGTAGGTACATCCGTGGCACGAATTATCACCAGCTTAACGTCATCATGATTAGTATCAAGAATCAGTTTACGACTGGTTTCAGGATCATCTTTCGGTGTAATACCGGCAGCTTCCAGTAACGGCAATGTTTCTTTAAATATTCGGCCTTTGGACAGCGCTATAGTAATGACGTTATTCATGGTGACTTATAAACTCTTAAAAATTATTACGGGCTCTAATCCGGTACACGTCGAATTTTTGCACCCAGTGAAGACAGTTTTTCTTCAATCAGCTCATAACCGCGGTCAATATGATAAATACGTTGCACTTCGGTTTCACCCTGAGCGACCAGACCTGCCAGAATCAGACTGGCTGATGCACGAAGATCCGTTGCCATGACCGGTGCCCCATTGAGACTTTCAACACCTCGTACAATAGCGGTATTACCTTCGACTTCGATATTGGCACCCATGCGTTGCATTTCCTGCACATGCATAAAGCGATTTTCAAAAATGGTTTCGACTATCGTGCCAGTACCTTCAGCAACCACATTGAGTGCCGTAAACTGGGCCTGCATATCAGTGGGAAACCCTGGGTAGGGTGCAGTACGAATATTCACTGCTTTAGGTTTTTTACCCTTCATATCCAGCTCTATCCAGTCATCACCAACAGTGATTTCGGCGCCGGCTTCACGTAACTTGTCGAGCACCGCATCCAGTAAAGACGGGGCTGTGTCTTTTAATTTAACTTTACCACCGGTAATGGCGGCCGCGACCAGAAAAGTCCCGGTTTCAATACGATCCGGAACGACCTTATATCGAGTACCCGTCAGTGTTTCTACACCTTCAATGGTAATCGTGTCAGTACCCGCACCGGAAATCTTGCCACCCATAGCATTAATAAAATCTGCCAGATCAATCACTTCAGGCTCACGTGCTGCATTTTCCAGTACCGTGACACCATCTGCCAGCGCCGCCGCCATCATCAAATTTTCAGTACCGGTTACCGTTATCATATCCAGCACAATACGCGCACCTTTCAGTCGATCAG
>JAPHQX010000082.1 GCA_026196035.1 Gammaproteobacteria bacterium | reverse complement strand
TTATCGGCGGTGCTTCAGGTAGTTTTGCAGTACTTGCAGGTGCGGCTGTGGTTGATCCGGGTCTTGGACCTATTCCAGTATTACTGGCAATGGTATTGTTCCTCTGGACGCCACCTCATTTCTGGAGTCTGGCCATTGCCAAGCATGCCGACTATGCAGCAGCAGGTGTTCCCATGTTGCCGGTTGTTAAAGGTGATAAGGCTGCGGCTAAAGCGGTATTGTGGAATGCAATCCTCTTAGTAAGTGTATCTGTTCTGCCATTTTTCTTCGGTCTGGGCTGGCTCTATCTATTGGGTGCTGTCAGTGGTGGTGGTTACTTTCTTTATCGAGCTGCACAGCTAGCGGTAAATCCAAATCCCAAAACAGCTATTACCAGTTTCCTGGCCTCACTGGTACAGTTGATCGTATTACTTATTTTTGCGGTACTTGATGTGATGGTGGTGTTATAACTGTTAGAGTCTATTTAATAACAGTTATTATGTGTTTCTAACTACCTATGTGTAAATCTATCGTTTCAGTTCTTCTGTTGATCAGTTTGTTGTTGCCCGCTTATGCGAGTGCAGCCGAAACCACTGGTCAGCAGGCGACTATTCAGAAATTCCAGTATAAATCCGCACTTCAGGCCAGTCAGGATGCTATAGGGCAGACACTGGTTGATTATCGTTTTGTTAATGAGCAGGGCGTTTCTGTATCTATGGCGAGTCTTCGAGGTAAGCCGCTGATCATCAGTATGGTTTATTCCAGCTGTTACAAAATCTGCCCGATGACAATACGCCATCTCTCAAAAGTTGTTGATAAGGCGCGAGATACCCTTGGCGAGCAGAGTTTTAATATTGCAGTCATTGGTTTTGATACCCAGTATGACAGCCCTCAGGCAATGAAGTATTTTGCTAAACAGCAGGGTATAGATGATAAAAACTGGAATATACTGAGTGCCGATCCGGATACAATTGCTGCATTAAGCAAGCAGCTGGGCTTTCAGTTTTTTACTTCGCCTAATGGTTTTGATCATGTTGTGCAGGCAACCGTCATTGATGCAAAGGGTGAAATCTATCGACAGGTTTATGGTGAGGTTTTTGAAACTCAGTTACTGGTTGATCCATTAATTGAGCTGGTGTACAACAGGCCTAAGCCTAATCAGACAATGCTGGATAGTTTGCTTGATAAAGTCCGCTTTTTCTGTACCTCCTATGACCCGAATTCTGATTCCTATCATTTTGATTATTCATTATTTATAGGCATGTTTATTGGGGCTCTTATTCTGCTCTTAACGGCCATGTTTATCACTAGAGAATGGCGTCGCCAGAAACGTCAATCGACCGTTTGACAAGCATCAAGTACAGGCAAACAATTTCTGTATTATGCTTTTCTATCAATTCTGACGGTATTTTAAGAATGACATTATTTTGCTATTTCTGAGGATTATTATTTGTGAGCTTTATTAACCCGGTTAAACGATTTTATCTGGCGCTTGAAACCTGGTTTAACCTGTCATTTGGTAATACCTGGAATCCACTCTATAACCTGGGAACACTGACGTTTTTCTTTTTCTGGGTCGTGTTTGTCAGTGGCTTATATCTGTTTATATTTTTTGATACCAGTCTTTCTGGCGCCTATGCTTCCGTTGAATACATGACCCACGATCAATGGTATGTTGCAGGTATCATGCGTAGCTTGCATCGTTACGCATCAGATGCCGCTGTGATTACGATTCTATTGCATATGTTTCGTGAATTTGCACTGGATCGTTATCGAGGATTTCGCTGGTTCTCCTGGGTGACAGGCGTGCCCACACTGTGGTTTGTTATTACACTGGGTATCACTGGTTACTGGCTGGTATGGGATGACCTTGCCCTGTATATCGCTGTACAGTCCTCACAGTTAATGGATGCGCTGCCATTGATGCCGGCATCAATGTCACGAAATTTCCTGGAAAGTCAGATTAATGATCGATTTTTTACCCTGATGGGTTTTCTGCATTTGCTGGGTCAGCCGGTGATTCTGTTTTTTGCTTTATGGATTCATGTTAAGCGTTTATCAGATGTCTCTATCGTGCCGCCTCGCGGGCTGGCTGTAGGCAGTTTCATTGCACTCTTAGCTCTGTCATTAATAGTCCCTGCAGTGAGTCATGAGCCAGCTGATATTACAAAAACACCTGCGGTACTTAATCTCGACTGGTTTTATCTGAATGTCTATCCGTTGATGGATTACTGGACAAAAGGGCAGGTCTGGATATTAACGCTGGGTGTAACGGGTTTTCTTATGATTATGCCCTGGTTGCCAAAAAAGAAAACCGGTCAGGCAGCCGTGGTTCATCTTGATGAATGTAATGGCTGTGAACAGTGTGCGATGGACTGTCCTTTTGATGCAATCACCGTGCAAAAGAGAACCGATGGTGCGCGCTGGGCAAATGAAGTGGTTGTTAATGAAGATCTGTGTGCTGCCTGTGGTATCTGTGCAGGTTCATGTCATTCTTCTAATCCCTTCAGGCACAGTCAGCAGGAGCTGGTAACTGGTATTGATATGCCCCAGTCACCGGTTAATGATATACGTAATAATGTAGAGTCGGCCATTGCCGAGCTTAAGGGTGAAAATAAAATTATTGTCTTTGGTTGTGATAATGCCATCGAATTTTCAGGTTTGAAATCATCCAATATTGCAGTCGTTAGTTTTTTCTGTGTAGGAATGATTCCGCCTACAATGATTGAGTATGCACTTAAAAAAGGTGCTGATGGTGTTTTTGTAACCGGCTGCCGAACAGGTGACTGTTATTTCCGTCATGGCAATAAATGGTTTGATGAACGATATGCTGCAAATCGTCAGCCTATTCTGCGCAAACGTGCTGATCGTGCACGAATAAATATCTTTAGAGCAGCTGAAACTGATTGTAAGAAATTGCGTCGTGAACTTGATAAATTCCAGCAGAGTCTCGTAGATCTTAATCAGAAAAATATAGAAGAGAGTTCTGAGGTGGGTCATGAATAAGCCATTGCGTTACCTGCTTCAGGCGTTTAACTTTTCCATGTTTATGGCACTGGTCTGGTATTTTTCTTTATATCCGGCTTATCATCAGCTTGAAGAAGATCAGGCAATGATAACCTTTACGGTGAGTCATGCCGGAAAGCATATTCGAGAATGTGTAAAATTTTCTCAGGAAGAGCTGCTGAAGTTACCACCTAATATGCGTAAACCGATGGATTGTCCACGTGAGCGTTCGCCTATTAGTATGGAATTAAAGCTGGATGACGAGGTTATTTATAGTAAGGTCGCGCCACCTCATGGTCTATATAGTGATCAGGGTATAGATATTTATCAGAATATAAGGGTACCAGCTGGCAAGCACCGATTAACTGCCTGGTTAAATGATGATGTTAAAGTTGAAGGGCCAATATATAAGCTTTCACAAGATGTCACTCTAAAGCCAGAGCAACATCTGGTTATTGAATTTAAACCGGCGATATCAGGATTTGATGTTCACTAGATAAGCTTGATGAAAGTTATTCAAGGTTTAGTTATGTTGGGTTGTTGTGGTTGCTCAAGTTGAGTATTTTCAACTGCCGGTTTATCTGTTTTTATATAAAGTGTCTGGATAATATAAAAAGATATAACCGATAAAGTTCCGATTATGACAAAAAATATCATTGATCGATTCTCCAGTCGTGCTCCCTGTTTAATTTCGATCTGATTAAGAATCCAGTCAGATACTACGTAAAGTACCACTGCCGCTATTGTAAAATAAACCATTTCCATCATTAGCACCTTTTAAGATTAGATTTTTTAAACGCCAGTATCTGGCAAAAAACAGATACGATAGTTAATCAGATCATGCTAAAAAGCAATAAGCTGATATCAATAAAACTGAAATTATCTGATGATTGTATCATGCTGTGTAAAAGTGGAAGACCAGCAGGTAAATAATTACACCAGTGATAGAAACATAAAGCCAGATGGGTAGCGTCACTCGTGCGAATTTTTTATGCATTACTGTGTCGCCTTTTATGGCAAAACTTACGGTCATGGGTACCAGGGCAAGCATAGAGAGAGCGAGTACTACATGCGTAAAAAGAATGCTGAAATAAATGGGTCGAATAATGCCCTGTCCCGCAAAAGGTACGTTTCCAACTGTCCAGTGATAATAAAAATAGGAAACCAGGAAAAAACCTGAGGTTACTAATGCGCCAATCATACATCTTCGGTGCGCTACACGGTTATTATTACGGATATAGAAATAACCCGTGGTGATAATTATTGCAGCTATGAAATTCAAAATAGCCTGAAATGTGGGTAGGTAAGGAATTATGTCCATGGCTATTGTTTTTGTGTCAGACAGTAATTTTTACAGAAGAATAGCATAATATTTGATTATGTGTATTGCTAAAAATGAATTGTAGATTAGGTTGTTAATTGAAATTAAATACATCGCGCATGCTTAGATATTGATTGCTCAGTACTTCCGGGTTGTGGGGTGGTGAAAATGCTGCAATAAGTTTACTGTTCTGATCAACAAGAAAGATTGAACTTGCATGACTGATCAGGTAATTTTCATCTGATGCGCCCTGTTCAATAAAGTAGGCGGCACCAAACTGTCGTGCCAGTTTGTTTATTTCATCATCACTGCCTGTCAGGGCAATAAACTCATTGTTAAAGTAATTCATATAGTCTGCAAGTTTTTCGATGCTGTCTCGTTGTGGGTCTACTGAAACAAAAATTATTTGTAAATTATCTGTGGCCTGCTTTTCACCAAGTAACTTATAGAAAATGTTTAATGTCGATAATGTAGCAGGGCAAACATCAGGACATGATGTATAGCCGAAAAATACCAGTGACTGTCTGTCTTTTAACTGGTCAAGTGTGAAAGCCTGATTATGCTGATTAACAAGTGAAAACGGTTTCAGCGATACAGGATTAGATCTAACCACAGCCAGCAGATCACTGGGGATATCCACTTGTGAAGGGCTTATAAGAATAGCAGAAATACCCGCCAGGATGGACACTAGCAAAATGATGTGAATTTTATGAAGAGTAGTGTTCTTTCGTGACATTTAATCGTCTTGTTTTTTTAATTGACGCCATTGACGTATGGCCCAGGAATAAAAGGCGATTAACATGACGATGTTCAGGCCTATGCCTATTTTAAAAAACATCGACAATTCTCGTGGTTCATCACTTGTGGTCTTCGGCAGTGTGTTGCCTGATGTGTCAGGGCTTGTAAACGTTTGGTCTGCTTTATATTGACTGTTAGTGGTTCCTGTCTGGCTATCCTTTTGTTCGATACTCTGGCCAGGTAAGGGTAATAACAGGCCGGTGATAAGTATTAATAAATAGAGCGCACGGTATTTTTTGAATGTTTTTATCATAAATCAATCAGTGTTTTTATTATTTAAATTAATATTCATCCAGATCAAAAGGCTGTGTATAGTGTGATTTTCAGGTGTTCGTCTTATTGCTCATCTGAAGCTAAAAATATACCATATACGTTGCCTTGCACCAAGATATAGTGCGTGTTCTAATCATATAGTGTTTCGTCCATTTTAGGCGACAACGATTAATCAGATTAAATAAAGCCAGGATTCACGTTAATGAAAAAACATAGACATTTACTGACCCTATTTCTGTCTCTACTGCTCGTTTGCTTCTCATTTGTTACCCATGCCCAGGAAAAAGACGATGTCGTGGTTTATTCAGGGTATTACAGCAGAGATGAGAATGATGGTGAGCTGGCGAGAATCAGTGGTAAAAGCCACTATGTGAAATTTTTTGAAAAAAACAGGTTTATCAGGCTGTATATTCCTTATCCATACTCAGTCAAGGTAAAGTCCGAAGATATCAGCAAGATCTTTGCGATGGTTAATAAAAGAACAACTGCTAGTGCCTATATAAAAGATGATTTTGGTATTCTGGATGAAAAGATTATTGCCCATATTGATGTTATACACAGAGTTAATGGTGACATTATGTATGACTGTGGATTGATGTCGCCCTGTAAGGTGGTCTTTGGAGATGATTCATTTAAGGTTCTCAAGAAGGGTATAGCTAAAGACCATGTTACTCTTTATCATCACATAAATGACTGATTAATATCTTCTGATTTAAATATATATTACATCTCAGGTGTTGATGGTAATAAAGTTTCCATTTTTTTATTCAGGCGTTTGAAATCAATGGGCTTGGTATCGTAATCATCGCAGCCAGCTTCAAATGCACTGTCCTGATCCTCTTTGAATGCATGAGCAGTAAGTGCGATAACAGGTATTTGACTGGTTTCTGGGTGTGCTTTGATGGCTCTTGTGGCATCCCAGCCGTTTAATATCGGCAGATCCAGATCCATTAATATTAAATCTGGAATAATGCTTCTGCTTTTATCCACTGCCTGTTGTCCGTCAACTGCAGTTTCAACATTATAGCCTTCCAGTTTAAGCCGACGGCTTAGCATATCGCAATTTAGTTCGTTATCTTCTACGAGTAATATGGTGTGCATAATAATCTTTGTCGTTAGTAATCAGTTATTGTTTTTATGAATAATTAAAGTTCTGGGTAGTTTTACTTTGAAAACAGAGCCCTTATTATTGTTTTTCTGTACACTGATTTCGCCATTCATCATTTCACAATAATGACGACTAATAGCCAGCCCCAGGCCGCTGCCACCAAATTTACGTGTCGTGGATGAATCGGCCTGTTGAAAAGGTTGAAATATATTTTCCAGTTGTTCATCGTCAATGCCAATACCCGTGTCTTCTACCTCAAAGTTGACCCAGTCATCATCAAGGCTGATATTAAGTGTAATATTTCCGTTTTCGGTAAATTTACAGGCATTGCTAATTAGATTCAGTAATATTTGTCGAACTTTTGTGATATCCGAAGTAATTTTAATATCTGATATATCAGGGACGTTTTTAATCAGGGTGTTATGTTTTTTATTGACCAATGGGCTACAGGTAAAAAGTATATTATTTATTAATGTTTCAAGGGATTCTTCTTCAATATAGAGTTCAGTTTTACCGGCTTCAATTCTGGATATGTCCAGAATATCATCAATTAAGGATAATAAATGTACGCCTGAAACATGGATATTCTTAAGATCTCTTATATCATCTTCTGCGCCAGTATTTTTTGCTTTTTCCTGTAATAGTTCAGAATAACCAATAATAGCATTTAAGGGTGTGCGTAATTCATGGCTCATATTGGCCAGAAAACTACTCTTCGCCCGGTTTGCCTGCTGGGATTCTTCAGCCGATAACAGAAGTTTATGTTGTTGTTCTTTCAGATTATCCATCATCTGATTAAAAAAACGGGCTAATGAACCGAATTCATCTTCTCTCTGGGTATCCAGACGAAGATCCATGTTGCCTTCTGATATTTCCTGTGTCGCATTCACCAGTTCTAGTAATGGCTTGATTACAACAAATTTTATGAGCCAGCCAAGAACTAGTCCGAATGCTATGAAAATGGGGCCTATGGTAAATAGTGTCTGTTTTCGTTCATCAGTTATCTGTGCGGCAATGGGTTTATGATAAAGTTTGATGATTTGATCATTTTTGTTTACTTTAATCGGATGATTGATGTAATCATTTCCAGCAATGGTTTCACCAATCGTCACCGGTTTTTCATTAATTTTAAATTCAACTGAACTAAAGTTTGATTCTTCTAGCATTGATCTAATTTGATAAGTTGCATTTTCATAATTTTCTGATGCACTGTTTATAATAAGATCCTGGATCTGATGCGATAAATTGCCGGCATTTTTGATTAAACTTGCCTGAAGATTTTTTTCAATATCCTGTTGTACTATGGCTGTAAAAATGACACTGGATATGACTATTAGCCATAGAATAGGTGCCGCGATCTTAACGGCAATACTGATCTTCCACGTAGTGGATAAATCTTCCTTCATTTAAATCCAACCCATTTTAATGCTAAAACCATAGGGCAGAATCTGGATATTCCTGCGAAGGTTAGCATGACGCCAATAAACCAGGGTAAAAACCAGGCCTGATCAGGAAAGGAGATGAAGGCCAGTATAATCATGCATGTGACAACCAGTCTCAGAGCACGTTCAGCCTCAAAGTTTAATTTTGTATCTGTTTTTGTATTTGCGCTGGGTTTAGTGTTACTGATACGGCGTATAGAGTTAACAATGATGGGTAGTCGCCAGTTAGTAAGACCCTCAAATGTCAGCATGCCAATAAAAGCATAAATCATATAATCCAGTTCAAGATATAAAAATGATAATAACGCCAGGCCGGTTAGTATTAGATAAGTGCGTTCAGTCATTCATGCTCCCTGATTTATTCATATCATTACTCTGGTAATCAGATACAAGTAGAAATCAATAACGATGTAAGTCTTAATAAATTAAGCTATTTATGTAGTGTAAGCAGTTATTTTAATTAAGGTTATATAGATAGAAGCTAGTATAGCTTTGATTATAATTTATACAAATTTTGTAATAATTATCAGGGTCTTACACTATTTAATTGAATACCAGCTAAAATAGATAGGCATAATTCATTACACTTCTTCAGGGCATGGCTATTTCTATATCAGGCAATATCAGATTTAAATCACTCACCGGTATAGTTTTAATATTAGGTTTTATCTGGAGCCTGTCTGCTATGCGTTATAGTGGGGTTGACTGGATTGATAGCCAGATGTTTCGACTGGCAACCTATCTGCTTCCTCAGCCTGCTCAGGTGAATGAAATTGAAATTATTAGTTATCCCGAAAATCTTAGTAGTGACCCTGAGAGCCTGAATCAACTGACCTGGTTGATTAGTAAATTAGCAAAGTCTAATGCGTCGGCTATTGGTTTGCTAATGGAGCCCTTGCCGTCACTCGATTATCAACCGGTAGACATGGCTAAGGCTGATTCCACAAGTGATGCTAAATGGCAGGCGAGTCAGACCAGTTTAAGTCATCTCGCTCAGGTTCTCGCAAAACATAATGTTCAGCTAGGTATAATTGCTTCAGGTCGGACTGATTATTACTCGGTGGGTAATTTGAAAACTGAACTATCAGATATTCCTGATGTTATCCGACAGGTTTCAGGCGTTCTTTTGCCACAGCCCGAAGACCTTTCTATTTATTCAATAGATAATAACTTTCCTTATCAACGACTACCTGTTACATCAAATTATCTGACAGCGCGTCAACCCCTGATCTGGCAGGAGCCCGGGTCTAATATTACGATTCCTGATACCACTCTTGGCCTGTTTGCCCGGTATAAAAAAAGTGACAAAGTAATATGGTATGAAGAAGGTTTTGTTGAGCTGGATTATGAGCGGATCAAAACTGATATTAGTGGTCATGTAATGATGTATTACTCTATGTTTACAGGACATAGTATTAATGCTTCATTTATTTCACTGGATCAGGCATTAAAAGCATCAGGCAAAAAATTCAAAAATAAACTGGTTCTGATAGGTAGGGAAAATGATCCTGCTGTTTTATCGCTAGCTAATCATCTAGCCAGTTTAATAAGTCAGTCTTATTATCATGTGCCGATATGGGCATACGGCTTAAGTTATATTTTATTATTTCTGGTGATGTTTTATCTGTTCAAGTTTGTATCACGAATAGGTAGAAATACAGCCTATGTAACGTCGTTGTTGTTAATCACAGTTGTTCTGGTATTTCAGTATGGTCTGTTTATTACAAAAGGATTCTGGACGCCTTTTGTGATGATCTATTTTTATCTGATTCTGGGACATATTGTTGTCTTAATAAAGCAGCATAATGATCACAGTGTTAACCATCTCAGGCTTCAGGCGCATGAAGCTCTCTGGCATCTTGGTCAATATCAGTTTGAGCAGGGTGATCATGATAAAGCCCTGTATAGCCTGTTAAAGTGTAAACCGACAGAAGATGTACTGGAAAAAATGTATGAAATAGGTCTGGGTTTTGAAAGACGTCGTGAATATGATAAGGCACTGCAATTATACAGCGAAATTAATATTCGACATAAAGGCTTTAAAGATGTAGCTAAACGTCTTGAATCACTGACGAATGTTTCTGGTGTTGCTACAGAAGTTGTTACCGCTCCCGGCTCAATTACGAAAACACTGGTGATGCCTGATCTTGGTTTACAGTTGCCTGTTCTGGGTCGCTATGAACTTGAGAAAGAACTGGGTCGTGGTGCTATGGGTGTAGTGTATCTGGGTAAGGATCCAAAAATTAATCGTCAGGTCGCTATTAAAACACTTGAATACAATATGTTCAGTGAAGCAGAAATAAAAACCATTAAGTCACGTTTTTTTAGAGAGGCAGAAGCAGCAGGTCGTTTAAGTCATCCTAATATAGTCACTGTATATGATGTCGGTGATGAAAAAGATTTTGCCTTTATTGCTATGGATTATGCACAGGGTGTGCCTTTAAGTGTGTATGCTGAAAAAGATAATTTATTACCTGTAGCTGAAGTGTATAAAATAATTGCCGATGTTGCAGACACACTTGATTATGCGCATCAGCAGAATATCGTGCATCGTGATATTAAACCCAGCAATATCATGTACAACCCCGAAACCGGGCAGGTCAAGATAACTGATTTTGGTATTGCCCGTATCACCGACTCAGCAAAAACCCGTACCGGTAGTTTTATGGGAAGCCCTGCGTATATGGCACCAGAACAAATGACCGGTTCACGTGTTGATGGTCAGGCTGATATATATGCTTTAGGTACCAGTTTTTATCAGTTGCTGACAGGTGAGTTACCCTATAAGGCTGATAGTCTGGCAAGCCTGACTTACCAGATTACTCATAATAAACACAGACCGATTCGTGATCTGCGTGCAGATTTGCCATCCAGTGCAACACGTATTGTAAACAAGGCGTTACAGAAGAACCCTGAGAAGCGTTATCTAAGTGGCAAGGATATGGCTGCAGCCCTGAGAAAAGGTATGCCATAGGCAGGGGTAAGACTGTATGCTAAAAATAAACGTTTATGGCGGTACGGACAGAGGTAAGGTTAGAGCAAATAACCAGGACAGTATCTGCTTTAATCAGTTTGATAAATCATCTCAGCTGCTGGCTATTGTCGCAGATGGTGTCGGTGGCCATGCAGGTGGTGAGGTTGCCAGTAAGTTGGCGGTTGATACTATCGAAGAGCATTTTCGTAAATCTTTAATGCTGGCACACAGTGGTGCAGGTTATTCAGATAACTGGCTGACACAGAATATCGAAAAATCCATTCTGTTAGCTAATCAGCAAATAAAGAAACAGCAACTTGAAAATGAAACGCTATCAACAATGGCAACCACGCTTATCATGCTCGTACTGATTGATGATATGGCCGGTTTTTCCTGTCTTGGTGATTCACGGATTTATGGCTGGCGTAATAATCAGTTAACCCAGTTAAGTATAGATCAGACCGTGGCCCAGCAAATGCTGGATGAAGGCGCTTTAACTGAAGAACAGGCGAGGGTATCACCTTATCATCATGTGTTAACTAATGGTTTGGGTATTAGTAGTGATATTGAGATTAAAGTGTCTGATCTCATTGTTAATGCTAATGACACCTATCTTTTATGTTCTGATGGTTTAACTAACTGTTTAACTGATAATGCCATAGCCAAAATTCTTGCAACAGATCTTGGTATTAAAGAAAAGGTAGAAGAATTAATTGCGGCCGCCAATGATAATGGTGGTCAGGATAATATTTCAGTAGTACTAATAGAATGTGAGGATGATGAAGTCTGAAGAATACTGTTTTAGATTGCCATATATTGATTGATCGTATTTATTTCACCCTGATAAGACAAGCAACCACAATAATCTTTTGCCAGTTCTGGCATTTCAATATCTGCCATTGACCACTGTTCACTGTTTATTTCATGATCATTAATGTATTCAATCAATCTGGCATTGTCGGGTGGTGTGCTAACTGTGAATTGTCCGGGTGCCAGGCGTAGCCCAAGTCCGGTGACTTTCATATGGGCTTCTTTTCGAGTCCAGGTTGTAAAGAATGCTTTTTGTTGCTGGTCTTCGGGTAATGAAAAAATTCTTTTTTGCTCGGCTTCTGTGAAAAAACGTTTAATGATACCGTGCCAGTCATTTTTTCGATTCATGTATTCAATATCAATGCCCAGTTCATTATTCTGGCAGACACCCAGTAGTGCCATATTGTGTGAGTGACTCATGTTGAATTGTATTCTGGGCTGAGACTCAGTTAATTTAAGAAAGGGCTTTCCATTATCACCTTTGTTAAATATCAGCTGGTCTGCCGGTTCGCCCAGATATCGAGATAATATACTGCGCATAAATCCATGAGATGCAATAAATCGTTTTCGGTGGATATGATTGTGAAATTTTTCGCTGCGTTCTTTTTCATCGTCAGATAGAAGAGGGTAGAAGTGTTTAATCCGGGGTATCGACATATTTAAATGAAACAGCCATACATCTATATTGTTTTCGTTTAAATCTAGATCGCCTTCAGGTGCGGCCAGCCAGCTGTTCAAGATTTATGTTCCGTATAAAACAGTTTGTAAATGACAGGAATAATAAATAATGAAACCAGCATGGCAAAGCTAAG
>JAPHQX010000065.1 GCA_026196035.1 Gammaproteobacteria bacterium | reverse complement strand
TTGAGTTCTTTTCCCCAGACCAGTTTTCCATCATCCCATTTTAAAGATGAGGCCTTGGCAATGGGGTTTGGGTGGCGCAGAAGAAAATCAATCACACCACCTTTGAGTCGGCCACCCATTTTCTTATCATTAATAACATACCAGTCCTGCAATCCTCTGTTAACAAAGGGGCCTCTGACTTTAAATTCATCAGCCGTATTTTTATTCATGTCTTTGTATACAAAATCACCGGTTCCGGATCCTCCTGCGGAAAATAATAAATTCTTACCCACCTGGCGGGTATTGTTGGCTAGCCCATGGGGATGTTTCGGGCCAATGGATGATAACAGTAGTCGACTGGTTTCTATGGCCTGGCAGGCAACCACAAATATTGTTGCCGTGACCTGATGTTTATTATTTTCCTGATCATAATATTCTGCAGATTCGACATTGCCTTTGTTATTGCTGATTAATCTGTGTGCTTTTGCATTGGGTATTATTTCGCAGTTACCGCTGGCTATTGCGCGATTAAGTAATGCTGCCCGTGAACTGCCTTTGGCCCCGGATGCGCAACCGTAGCTACCACAATATCCGGAATATTCACAGCTACGTCGACCATTTGCGGGTTTAGACAAAATCGCTCTCGGCGTAGCTAACGGGTGTAATCCTAATTTGTTGCAGGCATCATCTATATATTTTGCAACAGGATGTTCCTGTGTGGGTGGGTATGGGAAGTCACCAGTTGAACGGGGCTCCTGAAAAGGGTGTTCGATTATATGGCCTGAAATTCCAATCTCAGTTTCAGCTTTTGTGTAATAGGGTTCCATCTCATCATAGGTAATCGGCCAGTCAGCAATATTGGCGCCCTCGATCGGGCCGAATTCTGATAACAGACGAAAATCTTCGGGTTTAAGGCGGTAAAAAAAACCGCTCATAAAATTGGATGAACCACCAACCACATTGCCGTTCCAGAAATCCCAGCCTGATTCTTCAGTGGATTCGCCTACCCAGTTGCCATCGGCATCTGTATCTTCTATGACATGACGCTCATCTTTTAAATCAGGTGTGTAAACACTGTGTCGACAACAGGCCTGTTCATCTTTAAAGTAGTCTTTTTCAGTTAACCAGGGGCCTTTTTCAAGCACCAGTACTTTGAATCCTGCATTGGCTAAAGTGAATGCTACCGGACCACCACCGGCACCACTTCCTATAATGCACACATCATATTCCTGGTTCATTATGCTTTGGTCCTTGTGTATTTCGGTTTGCCTAACTTGTAATACATTTTATCTACACTGGGTCGTGGAAATCCAGGTTGATGTTGAAGCCACTTCCAGCCGATACCATCAGGGTTGCCACCGTAAACAGGGTCACTCAATAAGGCTTCAATCAGATAAGTCAGTAACAGTGAAAGCCAGCGTTCACCTGCCTGACTTTGTTCAATTTGTCTAAGTACTTTTTCTTTATCTGACTCGTTAAGTTCGATGAATGATTTTTTATAATTCTTTGTCGATATATCATTTAACCAGCTAACGCCATTACTGATGAATTCTTTTTCATCATTATCCGTATCAGGTGCATTTAACATGTTCTGTAAAAATATTCGTGCCTGTATATCGGCTGCACCGGGTGAGTCCTCAGTGGCCGGAAATAGATGTTCCTGTACTACTGCCAGGGTGTGCCAGGGTTCATCAATAGTTATATTACTTATCGATAGAGCATGAGCGCGTCTAGATAAAAGTGCTGATGCCGGATAGGCAGCTGTGATTGATGCAATTAATCTAATAAAGGTACGACGATTCATTCTGTTATTCATGCTTGATGACCCAGCGGTTAGAGAATTCAATAAATCGTTGTCTTGAATATTTTCCATTGACCAGGAAATCAGCTGTATCTTTTGAAAATAATACACTGCCGTCTGTATCTGAAACATACATGTGTGGATAACCAAGGGGTTTAGGAAATGAAGACAGAAACTTCCTGTTATCATTGGCATCGCTGACATTGATTTTAAGCATAACAAAGGTCTGATGCATGCGTGTTTTGATATCAGGGTTTTCCTCTAGAAAACGATCCATTAAATGACACCATTTGCACCAGTCGCCGCCGACTTCAATGAGAATACGACGTTGAGTTTTTTTCGCAAGTTCTATCGCGGCATGACCGTCTTTGAAAGGGTCACGGGCAGGGTCATATTTCAGGCTGTATGCGGGTAATATATCAAAATTATCAGTATCAGCTGATGAGTAAGCCGTTATTGACACACATAGGCTGGTTAGCAATATAATCAGGCGTATGAGTAATTTGTAATGTTTCATAATAGGCCATTAGAGGCGGGGTGTTTAAAAAGGTTCGATTTTAAATGTTTCAGATATCTTTGATAATATCTGACTATATCGATTGGTTATTGACTATATACAGATTTTATCGATGAATAAAGAATCATGCGTAAAATTTGATCGAATACCAGGGTGAAATCATCATGAGTAATGATTTTGTATGCTATCTGTCTGGCTGATATAGGGCAGTAGAGCTTTATCCACTGAAATTAGATCATTTGCCCAGAATGGAGTGATGCTGAATCAGTTTATGACCTGGCTGTAAAACAATGATATACACCGGAGCTGAGAAATATAACTGTTGTTAAAATGAGAATAAAGCAGGAGTAATATGAATATTGTCGTCCTGTACTGAGAAAATAAAGGTTAAAGTATCTGGAAATAAGTACTGAAACCCCTTATTGTGTTAACGGTGCTGAATAATTAAATAACTAAGAGCGTATGACTATGTCTGATAAATTAATGATATTACCGAGTAAGGATGCAAAAAATACACGCCTTATAAGTATTCCTGACGATTATGAAGAACATGAAGTTTATCGTTTTGCGACAGGTTTGATTGCAGGTATTGAGGAACAAATACCTGATTATAACTGGGATGATATTATTGAGGCTCTGGAAGAGCATGGATTCTCTGAAGTTAAATTTATTCTGGGTCCAGAAGTGTAATTTTCTGGGTAAATATTTATGTATAAATCAGCAGCTAATATCAGCAAAACTTTAGGTGATTTTAAACTTAAAGGTAAAATGTTTCGTTATAGTAGTTTTGTACCAAGACTTTATAATTACTGTAAATCACTGGGTTTGCAGGCAGGAAAAATTATGCCTTCACGGGCATTTTGTTCAGATGAAAGTCAGGGTTATCCAATTATCCTGATATGTAAGCATTTTGGTACATTCCCCTTTAATCATGGTCTGGTAGGCGGTGTGGTTGCGACTGATCGACATGGTCCTCATGCCGAACATGGCAAGGATATTGTCATTATTCAGGCCAGTCATGTTGGTTATGATCCTGATACCAGTCAGTTTGGTGTTTATCGGCGTTTGTGCACCGAGCATAGTGATATTTCATCCAGTTGTGGAAAGGTTGATGCTGTCCTGAGCTGGTATCAGGCAGAATATCAGTTTGCACAGGATAATATTCTAATTGACCATCGTGATGGTGATTGTTTTATTGTTATAGATAACCAGTTGCTTAATCAGAAGCGGGATGATGGTCTGTTTTTGAATCTTGATGAATTAATAGAAGCAAGCGATTCGCAATTTATTTCAGAAGAATCACACAGTACATCTAAATATTTTAGAGCATCAGCTAAAATTAAATCCTTATATCAAGATTCGGTTAGTAAAGCCCCTATTGGAAAAAATTTACTACCCGAATTTTTTTATTATAAAAAAGATATTGCTGTAGATGTAGAAGGACATAGTCGTCTCGAGCATAATATCTTTGATGTAATGCCCTGGATTGTTTCATCGGAAGCGCCTTTGCTTGATGCTGCAAAAGTAAATACTCAGGTCGAGTTTGATCGTACCTTTAGGACTATTGTTAAGGAAAAAGGTTATCAGGGGAAAAATATTGTATATATTTCAGGTTTGAATATTGATATTTCACCTCAGGAAAATCAGCTGTTTCCCTTAACAAAGTTCATACCCTGGGCTGCGTTTATTAAAAATGAGAATGGTAGCCAGAAAATTATTGAGCAGGATGAGCTTTATTCTATTTTACAAGGCCAAAGTGAAGAGAATTCAGACCAGATTGATATGGAAGAAGCTATTGAGGTGATGGAGAAGGTCAAGGAAATAAAAATATTCTAATTGTTATTTAATAATTAAAAGCCCGGTGTGTTACCGGGCTTTTAATTTAGTTAATTTTTATTTCATTAGAAATGATAGGGTAAGTGCGCCTGAATATCATTTGTTTTGTGTTTGACCAGGTTCTTGTCTATTTCTGAAACAATGCGTTTAAATGTTTCACTGCTCAGCTGTTTTCTTAATTGACCCAGAAAGGCCGGTGGGGACATGAGTATCAATTTCTGGAATTTCCCTGAGCTTCTTGCTTTTTCTATATGACGGCCAATGGTTTTTGCAAAGGCCATGCTTTCATGTTGTTTAATGGATGTTTGCGTAGATAATTTATGACTGCCGGGGCCATGACTATCGTGAGTGCTGCCTGGCAGGTCACTACTGATTTCCTGTTCGTGTAATCTTGATGAAGAATGGACGAATCCCTGGAGCTCTTTTAGGGGGGTATTCTTTTTGTTAAGTTCAAATATTTTTGCGCGACTACTTTCAGCTACTACAACCCAGGTTTTTGACATTAGAGTGCTCCTTAATTGATAAGTTAAGAGTATGTTGATTATGAATTTAAAATAGGTACCTCATTTACTTGATTCAGATAATAGATATATATGCTACCAACGGTGAAATATTCCTAATTGAATATTTTTATGGCGTTCGAATTATATATTGCATGATTGAATATTTTTATTAGTGCGTTTATTGTAAAGCTTTATAAATTGTATTGATTTACTTAAGTAGTTGTTATTATTACAGTATATTTTTATCGAATTTTCTGGTGAAATATTTTGATATATATCAGTTATAAGTAATTTTGTGGTATTAGCGGGTTTTGTTGGCTAATATTGGCGTGATCTAATTATTCCTAAATTAAAAATGAAACAGATAATAAATTTATTAGGTATTCAGGGTGCGACCAGCGGGCATGCCGAAAAAATAATCTCGGCTATTGGCGGTTTTCTGGGAATAGGCTGTATTTTTCTCGTAACCAGTCAGTTTGTTCAGGGGCTATCTGCGGCATTAATTGTCGCTTCAATGGGGGCTTCTGCAGTGCTGTTATTTGCCGTGCCCAATGGGCCTTTATCACAGCCCTGGCCGGTGATGTGTGGGCATGTTGTTTCAGCTTTAATTGGTATTAGTTGTTATAAGTTGATTCCTGATCTGTATCTGGCAGCTGCCATCGCGGTAGGTTTGAGTATCGGGGGCATGCATTATTTACGTTGTATTCACCCGCCGGGTGGAGCCTCTGCGCTGGCGGCAGTGGTTGGCGGTGCTGATGTTCATGCTTTAGGTTATAACTTTGTGTTCACACCAGTGCTTATTAATGTGCTGGTTATTTTAACCGTGGCTGTGCTGGTTAATTATCCATTTGCATGGCGTCGTTACCCCGTGTCTTTATGTTACAAAGAAGAGGAGCTTGAGGAAGGTGACTGCCGTTATCGTACTAAATCTGTTATTCCTCGAAGTGATCTTAAATATGCCTTAGAGAGCATAGGTTCATTTGCAGATGTTACTGAAGAAGAACTGGAAGCTATCTACAGAATTGCATCTAAACATAATCAACAGACAAGATTAACTTCCGAAGATATCAGGCCGGGGTGCTATTACAGTCATGGGCGTCTGGGGGACGATTTTATTGTCCGTATGATCATAGATGAATCTCGAAATGATAATGCAGAGAAGGACATGGTTATATATAAGACCATTAAAGGTAATGGACAGGGTACAACAGCCTGTATCACGCGACAGTCATTTGCCCAATGGGCAAAATTTGAAGTCATCAATCAGGGTGATGTATGGAAGGTTAAGGAAAAAAATGAGGATTAACTAACGCTGCCAGTTGACAGCAGCATTAGTTATTCATTGTTCAGGCCGTTAATTTACTGGCTACACGTTGTAATTTTTCACGTACCACAGGCGCAACTTCAGCAATAGTAGGGTTATCAACCAGCGTCAGTACTGCTGCTGGGTCCATAAAGCCAATATTGATGTCACCATTGTCTTCTTCTCTGAGTAGCACATTGCAGGGCAACAGGAGGCCAATATCAGGTTCTGCATCAATGGCCTGATGTGCCAGATTGGGATTACAGGCACCCAGAATCTTGTAACCAGAGCGGTCAATATCCAGTTTGGCTTTCATTACTTTCTGGACATCAATTTCTGTTAATACGCCAAAGCCTTCTTCCATTAATGCATCGCGCACTTTAGCTTCAGCATCTTCCATTGTGGTCTGGAGGGTTACATTAAAACCGTACATGTTTGTCTCCTGGTTCTATTTAATAAGTGTGTGGGGGATATTAGCATAGACTTATCTAGTGATTACATTTTTTCAAGTTTCCAGACATCATAGGCAGGTTCCTCATATGGGTGAGCCTGTTTCATGGCGGTTATGGTGTCATTGATTAGCTTATCATCACATACCATTTCAACTTTATATTCATCGACCTGTTCGACTTTGCCCTGTTGACCTATAAAGGGCTGGCTATTATCCAGAGGCCTGAACTGACCCTGTCCGAGTGTTTGCCAGCTACAGCAGTCATAATTGCCGATTCGTCCTGCCCCGGCAGCAAACATGGCTGATTTAACCGGCTCAAGATGGGATTCAGGGATAAATACACTGAGCTTATACATGGAAAATACCTTATTAAAGCATGTAGAATGTGCCCCAAATTTAACCCATATACAGGAAAAAACAATGAGTGATGACGGTATTCAATTATCACCTCAGTTAATGAGTGAACTTAGAGCAGCCCTTGAGAAACAGGATCCAAGAACATCAGATGACATGCTGGCAATCCAGTATCTGGTTGCCGCAGCTGGAATGATGCTTTCTGATTATAATAATCCTCAAATGAACAAGCTGGAAGCGCTGGGTGAGATCAGTGGCTTTATGAAGCATGTTTTTGATTACATGGAGCGTGAAAAGATGACTCAGGCACCACCGCCAGCACAGGATGCTTTTGGTGTATGGAAACCGTGAAATTCATGAGTTGTATTACGTCTATTTAACCATGAGTTTCTTATGGTTATGAAAACAGGTAAAATAGAGTTTTTAGCCGGTTTGTACAAATAAATGATGCAATCAATATTTGATCGTGCAAAGGTCTGTATTAGTAGTCATGATCCCATTGAGAAATGTAATCTAACTCATCAGTTGGCTAGTGACTGGAATAATCAAAAGCTTAGTCAGGATGATGATCAGCCAGTAGACCCTATCGGAGTGCCGGGCAGGCCTCAGAAACCCTGTTTAGTGCATCCCAGGGATGTATCGAAAAGAAGCGTGCATTCAGAGAAAGGGCGTATAATTCTTGCTCATGCATTGGCGCATATTGAATTTAATGCAATTAATCTAGCTCTGGATGCTGTTTATCGCTTTCGTGGTATGCCAGCAGATTATTATACTGACTGGATTAGAGTTGCTGATGAAGAAGCCAGTCATTTTGAATTACTGAATACTTATCTGACTGATAGAGGCTATAAATACGGTGATTATGATGCCCATAATGGTTTGTGGGAAATGGCCGTTAAGACAGCAGACGATGCATTGATAAGGATGGCATTAGTGCCAAGAGTGCTGGAAGCAAGAGGTCTGGATGTAACGCCAGGATTAATTGATAAGCTGACTCTGGCAGGTGATGATGATTTTGCCGGGCGTCTTAAGATTATTCATCGTGATGAAATAGGTCATGTGGCCATTGGTAGTCGCTGGTTTCGTTATTTATGTGAGCAACGAAGCTTGGATAGTAGAGAAATGTTTACTAAACTGTTAAATGAGTACATGGATGGGCCATTAAAAGGACCATTTGATGATGTTGTTAGAATTCAGGCCGGTTTTACGGAACAGGAACTTTCGGATTTGAGAGAAAAACAATAATGATAAAAGCAAGTCAATTTATTCTGATGTTCTGGTTGTGTTTATTTACTCAACTAACTATGGCTAATACAAAAGCGACTGTTTTCTGGTTTGATGAACTGGATGCAGGGGTTGATCCTGTTCAGGTTCGCTATCTTGTTACAACGAAATATTTGCGTATCGATAATGGTGGCTTGCAGGATGATTTTATTTTATTCGATGCAGAAATGAAAATAATTTACAGTGTTAATCATGCAGATAAAACAATACTGGTTATAAAAAATAACAACTGGCTAAAACCCAAGTATGATTTTTCAATTGATGTGAAACAAGCTCCTCTCGAAGGTGCGCCCATTATTTCGGGTAAGCAGGTGCAGGGATACAAAGTTATCGTTGATGGTGAGGTTTGTACTAATATTCAGTTTATTCCTGGTATGTATAAAAATGAAATGAATATCCTGAAAAAATATCAAATGACTCTTTCCAGTCAGCAAATTAGAAATCTGGGAAATACCCCTGAACATATGAAAACACCCTGCTTCATGTTAGATGTCGCTTATAATGAAGGTGGTTATTACGATCTGGGTATGCCTGTGCATGAATGGCATAATAGAGGCTATGCCAGGTATTTAAAAGAATATAAATCACAGAATATTCCTGAATCTTTTTTTCAATTACCAAAAGATTATAAGAAATATAGCGTCGGTGTTTCTCAGTAATAGTCTTTAAGAGTGAAGTTATCTGTATTATAAAATTCTAGATAGCTTCCTTTTTTGTACCAGTCGCCCAGAACTATGCGTGTGCCAGGTGTGCCTGATATGTCCAGTTTATGAATGTCTGGTCGATGGGTGTGACCATGAATGATCATGCGGGTATTGTTTTCAATAAAGGTCTTTTTTACTGTCTGCTGATTAACATCCATTATCTCATCAGATTTTTCTTTTGTTTCTTCCTTGCTTGTTTCACGCATGGCTTGTGCCATAAGCGTACGTTCTTCTAATGATTTTGAAAGAAAATCACTCTGCCAGTCAGGATTGCGAACCATGCTTCTGAACATTTGATAACGAGTATCATCTGTACATAATGTGTCGCCATGCATCAGAAGAATTTGATCTGAATTCAGATTTAATATGAATGGATCCTGTATCAGCGTGCAGCCACATCGGTCAGCAAAATTCTGTCCCATTAGAAAGTCGCGATTACCGTGCATTAGAAAAATATTGTGGCCATTGTCAGAAAATATTTTGAGGCTATCAAAAGCAGCATTGAGTCCTTCGGCTTTATCATCGTCGCCCAGCCAGTATTCTACAAAATCACCGAGGATATATAGATCGCTTATCTGATTCTGTTTTTCAGTCAGGAACTTCTGAAATAACTGAATGATGTCGGGTCTTTCTGGTGACAGGTGTAGATCAGAGATAAATAGAATAGGTTTCATTTTAATAATATCAGCATCCTCTGCTGAGGATGCTGATGAATGGCCGATATTTAGATTTCTGTAGCACTGTTGATAATCACGGCTTCAACGGGGACATCTCCATGCCCCATCTGGTTTGATGTTGGAACCTGTGCAATATTATCTACCACATCCATACCCTCAATGACTTCGCCAAATACACAATAACCCCAGCCCTGGGCTGTAGGGGCTGTGTAATTAAGAAAGTCATTGTCTTTCAGATTGATGAAGAATTGTGAAGAAGCCGAATCAGGGTCGGGTGTCCTTGCCATGGCAATGCTGCCACGCTTATTGGGTAGACCATTGTCAGCTTCATTTTTGATAGGATCGTTGGTAGATTTCTGGATCATGCCTTCAAGGAAGCCACCGCCCTGAATCATAAAATTGGGTATAACTCTATGAAAAGTAGTGGAATTAAAGAATTCATCTTTAACATAAGCAATAAAATTTTCTGTGCTGATAGGTGCTTTCTCAGGGTTTAGCTCAATAACAATTTTTCCGTAATTTGTATCAAGACAGACTTTGGGTTTGTCAGACATGGTTCTCTTCTCGTAGGTTAAAAAATGGCGCCCCGAAGAGGATTCGAACCTCTGGCCTTCCCCTTAGGAGGGGGACGCTCTATCCAGCTGAGCTATCGGGGCAGCTTACAGCTGTGCAATACTAATATATAAAACAGCTACTTACAATTAATGTGCTATGATCTATCGTTATAGATAATAATAATAAGTAGATAGCAAGAATAGAGGTAGTTTAGTGAGCGGAAAGGCTGATAAACAGCGTATGTACCTGACGCCAAATCAGGTTGCAGAGATGTTGATGGTTTCGCCTATTACAGTTAGGCAGTGGTCTCAGAAGGGGGAGTTGGACTCAATGCAAACCCCGGGAGGGCATAGGCGTTATCTCTTTAGTCATGTCCAGAAATTTGCAGAAGATCGAAGTATTGTATTGCATGTTGATAATGGGAATAGACCGAAAATACTAATTGTTGATGATGATGCGCAGATGGCTGAGTTTCTGGTTGAAGTCTTATCTACTCGTTATGATGATATTGAAATTGAAACCGCAGTAGATGGTTTTGATGCGGGTCTTAAGGTTAAAACTTTTCAGCCTTCGATTGTGCTTCTTGATCTGATGATGCCTGGAATAGACGGTTTTGATGTTTGTAATAAGTTAAAGAATGATCCTTTGACCAAGTATGTGAGAATTATTATCGTTTCAGGTTTTTTATCTGATGAGAATATCCATAAGGCGTTAGCTGCTGGAGCAGAAACCTGTATTCCAAAACCAGTTAAGCCTGAAAAATTATTTGAAATACTGGATCTTGACTCTCTGATGGTTAAATAAGTCAAGCAGGTTCTAATTGTTATGCTTGTTTTTATAGAGTAATTGCTTTCTTGGCGTTTTTCTTCTTTCATTTCTTTTTAAATAAGAATGAAGCTTTCTCATAATATATGAATCAGGTATGTCTTCGTAGGTCATGATGTAATTGATGCTATGAATGTCATTTAATGTCCAGTTCATATTGTTTTTTGAATCTTCTGTACCGCAAATTAATATTTCATCACCTAGCTTGATGGCTACATCATCTGTAGGCATCAGAATGATCTTGTGTTCACGCTTTAACATTAAAGGAACAGCGTTTAGTTTTACTTCACGAGAGAGAGAATTTTGTAGTATGTTGCCAATACGAATAGTGCGTCCATATTTTAGTACCTCATGGAGTGCTTTTGTTTCATTTTTGTTAACAGTAACTGTCCAGGTATTAGGGCGTGAGTTTCCTATAACGCCACTGAGCCTGCTGATGGCAATATTCGCCCACTCCTGATCCTGGTTAGTGGCTTTGCTGAGAAAATCAAGCATTAATGGGGTTGTTAATAAGGTTCTTATTTTTCTGGCAATAATATCGCTGGGCTGCATAATCAGATTGGCTTTTGTGGCCAGAAATAATCGTTCATTGTCTTTTTTGTTTTGTCGTGCAACAACAAATAATTTTGAATTTAATTCACAGGCTGTCATGATGATGGAAAGGTTATTTGAATCATTGTCAGTGCCTGAAACTATACCGACTGCATTATCTATACCTGCTACTTGCAGTGTGTGAGCATCGTAACCTGTGCCAAGAATGAAATCGCAGCCCTTATTTTCAGACTTGCTTAAAAACTCATTTCTCAGTTCTTCGCTTGGGTCAATAATAGTAACCTGTATATTATATTGACGTAAATGTTCAAACAGGCCAGAGCCGAAGCGTCCAAATCCACAAATAACCCAGTGTCCTTCGTGAGCGTAAACTGGATTGGATAAGTCTGTATCCGGCACACCTGTTAACCAGTCATAAAGTAAATGCAATGAAGGTGAGTGCAGGGCCATGCCAAATGTGCTGGCAAAGGTTTCGAAAGGATTGATGACGTAATTAGTACCAAATGAAAACATATTTTCTTCGAAGTCTTTAAGTTCAGAGCGACAGACAACGGGTATTTGCTGATTTAGTAGCTTGCTGGTGATAGCGATTTTTAGATTTGTTTCATCAGATGCAGTTACAGCAATAACACCGCTGCAGTGTTTGTTCTGCAGTCCGGCCTGTAACAGGTGTTCAGGGTTTCTTGCATCACCTTTCATTCCGGGTACAAAAACAGGATATTGCTGTATCGCGAGGGTACGAATTTTTTCGTTGTCCTGTTCGATTATGACGGCTCTTATTCTGCGTTCTGTTAATGTGCGCGCAAGTGCGTTTCCTGTTTCACCAAAGCCACAGATAAGGATAAAAGGTTCATGAATATTTCTCAGGTTTTTATGAAAGGTATTTTTTACTAATTCCTGTTTGAAGGTTGGATCCTGGAATAGTGAAAGGATTTTGCCTAAAGCATAAAACCATGAAATAACCGTTACATAAATGGTGACCAGAGCCCACATTCTCTGTGCCGGACTCAGTGGATAGGGTATTTCACCAAAGCCTATAGTGGTCGCGGTAAAACTGACAAAATAAAAGGCATCAAAAATGCTCATGTGCCAGATATTGCCCTGCTCATCAACACCAGGCGTTAGTGTCATGCCGATTATCGTGATGCTATAACCCATTATTAGCACGATAAATGGCATGCGCATCTGGCGTAAAATGAGTGATGTTACTACTGGCATATAACTGTCTTTTTATTAGTGTCTTAAAGTTGCAGTTTCAATTACAAGCAGCACAACAGAAATGATATTGGCTAACATTGCACCGCCACTCAGGGCAACGATTGTAGCCATTGCAGTAGGCGTTAAGCCTGTGCCCTGTATATGAATGACATAGGCCCAGACAAAGGATGCGGTTATTAACTGAACAACGGCAACAAGACTGGTTGCAAGTAGCATGGCACCCATCTGGGAGCGATCACCAAACTTAAGTATTGTTGCGATTAAGTTTACGACTATAACTGCAAATAGCTCATAAACGTTATGATGATCAGGATTGTCGACTTCGCCAATATAGAAGCCAAAGTTCAGGGTTAGGGCCAGTATCATGAAGAAACTGAAAATGACTTTTTCTTTATTCATATTGATCGCCAGTTTTTAATTATTTAATTTTATTTTAGCAGTTGCTGGAGTAACTGGTATGGCATCAATGGTAATAATTGCTGATTAGAGTAAAAGATGTTCCATTATGCGTTGATATAATGCTGATAATGTATCTAGATCTTCTGCCAGTACATGTTCATTAACCTGATGGATTGTGGCATTTAATGGGCCGAGCTCAACCACCTGTGCACCCGTAGGTGCTATAAAACGGCCATCAGATGTGCCTCCCGCAGTCGATAATTCTGTCTCATAGCCACAGATTTCACTGATTGATTTGCTAATCGCATCAACAAGCTGACCTTCAGGTGTCAGGAAAGGGTGTCCAGAAAGTGACCATTCAAGTTCATATTTAAGTTGATGTTTATCGAAAATTTCTTCAATTCGATTTATTAGATCTGTTTCAGTGACTTCTGTTGAGAAGCGTAAATTAAATAAAAGCTGTAGTTCGCCCGGTATGACATTGTTCGCACCGGTTCCTGAGTGGATATTAGAAATCTGAAAAGTGGTTGGCGGGAAAAATTCGTTACCATTATCCCATTGTGTAGTGCTTAATTCGGCTATAGCAGGTGCGGCCATGTGTATGGGGTTTTCGGCCAGATGAGGATAGGCTACATGCCCCTGTTTACCCTGAATGGTTAAGGTGCCAGAAAGAGAACCACGACGACCATTTTTAACAACATCTCCCAGTTTGTTAGTGCTGGAGGGTTCGCCAACCAGGCACCAGTCAATTTTTTCATTTCTATTCTCAAGTTGTTCTATGACTTTAACTGTGCCGTTGATGGATGGGCCTTCTTCGTCACTTGTAATTAGAAAAGCAATTGAGCCCTTATGGTCTGGGTGTTCATCTATAAATCGTTCGCAAGCTGTAATCATGGCCGCCAGGCTGCCTTTCATGTCAGCGGCTCCGCGTCCATATAGCTTGCCATCGATGATTTGTGGTTTAAATGGGTCTACTTTCCATTTATCAACAGGGCCTGTGGGTACAACATCTGTATGACCTGCAAAAGCAAGCAAGGGGCCTGAATTACCGCGTCTTGCCCAGAAGTTGTCTACATCATCAAAGCGCATATTTTCGATGTTGAAGTGAATTGCTCGAAGTCGATCTGTCATTAATTTCTGGCAACCTTTATCTTCAGGTGTTACGGACGATTTTGAAATTAATTCGAGGGCTAAAGAAATAGTTTCTGAATGATATGTATTTGACATGGGTAATCTAGAGTGAAAATAATTCAGGGTATTATACAGTCTGTTATGATCTTGTGTAGTGATTATTGAATGAGCAGGTGATCCAATTATTCATCATTATGCATGGCTTCGTACATGCTTAAGTATTCTTTTTCCATTGATACGTACTCGTCCTGAAGTTTTGCATAAGCTACATCTTTTTTGATGAGTTCCTGTTCAAGTTCTTCTGTTTTTTGTTTTAAGGCAGTTGCATCGGCGTCATCTGTTTGTGGTGAATCCTTTTCCAGTTCATCAACTCGAGTCAGGAGACGTTCGTTTTCTTCCTCAAGTATAGTGATGCAGGTCATCATTTCCTTGCTGCCCTGGGTGAATTCTTTTAGTGTTGCTTTTAATTTTTCGGCCTGTTTAGCTTCAAGCTGTAAATCATCAACGGTGTCTGTAAGCGCTGATATTTTTCCATTTTGTTCTTCTAATGCGCTCTTAAGTTGCTCAACATTTTCATTTGCCAGAGGTTCTGCGCTTGAGCTGATTGCGGATGTGCCGGAAGCAAGTTGATCGCACATTTCGTTGTATTTTGTTTCAAATTCTGAAAGTTCACCCTGTAAACGGTCGTTTTCAGTTTCAAGAATCTCCATACAGACTTTTGATTCTTCAACATTACGTTCGAGTTTTCCAAGTTGTTCATTAAAGTGTACAAGCTCTTCCGGGATTTCAGAGTCGTCCTTATTCTTGCTTGCTTCTTGTAAGGCCCTGGATAATGAGCTTAAAGAGTTTTCCTGTTCATATATTATATCTTTTAGTTTATTAACCTCGGCATCAATTTTTTTGCCCTGAGGTTCAATGTGTATAACATTTTCAATAGTCTTTTTAATGACTTTTTCAACCTGAATTTCTTCCAGGTTGATGATTTCTTCTTTTTGAGTGAAGTGCTTGTCGCTGATGTTCTGTATGTCACTGTAAATGCTTTCCCAGAATGCGTTTTCATCCTCATTGTGGTCAGTGGCCTTTTTCTCAGTGTTTAGAAACTTATCTCTAATGTTGAGTAAGTTTTTATTTATCTCGTTTTTCTGTGTTGTTTCGCTGTCCTCATCGTCTAATGGAATGGTGTCGAGAGTTTCGATTTTTTTCTGGTTGCGTTCTAATTCCTGTGTAAGATAGCCGGTATAATCATTTGATAGGTCAAATGAATTCTCATCGAGTGGTGTATCTTTTTTTAAATCATTTATGATTTTTTTAAGGCTTTCGATAAGTTTAGATAGCTTTTTATTTCTAATAAATAAAAGTGTACAAACAATAATTAATACGATTAGTGTTTCGGTGCTTAAATAAACATATAAATGAGGTATGTTCATTCTTTAGGTGCTTCTTCTGGTTTTGGCTTTTTGTTTTTCATTAATTGCATCGCAAAATAGATATTCACACCGATAAAGATTATCGCAATATTGATAATGATAAATAGCATTAGATCATTAACGAAACTGTCTTCGGGTTCATCGACAGGTGTAGTGATTATCTCTGGTTCAGGTACAGGTTTTTGTTCTGGCTGGGGGAGTGCTTCGGGTTCTGGTTTAACAGGTGATGTCTCGATGACTTTCGCTCTGAATGAGAAAAATTGCTGGCGTTGAAATGTTTTTGATTTTGCCATGACTGTAGCAGCATATATGCCACTTTTGGTGGGTGTAAAATGAGCTGTGAATATACCAGTATCCGCCTGTTCGGATAGTGTTATTTCTTCTACCTTGCCTTCAGGATTTTCAATTTCAAGTTTTAATTCCAGAGTTCTGAGTAACTCGTCATTATTAATGGTTTTATCGTCTTTGATGAGCCATGTTTCAATCATGGCGTCACCATTTTGCTCAGGGTTGTATTTAAACTGGCTGCGTAATTTTATATCAGCGACAATATAGGCTTTATTATCATTGTCACTAAACAGAATTTTCCAGGTACCTTCTTCTGGTTTGATGAGCGTGATCATGTCGAAGCTTTGTGATATAAACCATTTTATGTTTTTATTCTGGGTTGTTGAGTTGATGCGTTCGCCTGCAGGCGTTTCCAGGAAAATCTGGCTCTTGTCGTCTTTTTTGTTGGCAATAATGGTAATTTCACGAATGCTTTTATCAGCAACAAACTGATTTTCAGTGAGTGGTAGCATGTTCGGTTCTTTGCTTTGTTCAAATAACTTCGCAAATACTTTATGTAGAGCATCGTCGCTTGCTGCCAGAGCATAACGGCCATCTGTAGCATCTGCTATTTCCTGAAGCAGAGTCTGATCAGAGTCTGTTGTAAATGCGATACTGTATATCTTAATGTGATGTTTTTTAATCTCGGGTAATAGTTCAGTAAAAATTTTCTGTTGAAGTTCGGCGGATTTATCATTATTGCCAACATCCATTTTTCCATCTGACATTAATATCAGTATGGGGTCATGTTGATTGTTGTGGCTGTCCCTGAGTAGTTCCAGGCCTTTTTTTATTGCGGCGTATATATTGGTGTATACACCTCTGGATGAAATACGTTCTGTGGCTTTTAATGCTTTGTTTGTATTGATCTCGGTGTTTAACTGGGTTAGAAAAGTGACCGGGTAGGCGTTATCACTAAAACTGACAACACTCAGGCTGTCTTCGGATTCCAGAAGCGTTATAAACAGCTTTGCAGCTGGTTTACGCAGTTCCCGGGGATCGGTTTTTTTCATGCTCCCCGAACTGTCCATAATAACGACTGCATCCATTGGGGTTTCCCCATTGGCAAAAGCCGGATTTGAAATGACAATCAATCCATTTATTATGATGGTCAGAAATTGAAATATTCTCATTTGCCTCATTAAATACAGCCTGTATTTCCGGGGAGTTAAGTTTTTATATTCAATTTAGCATTAAAAAAGTACGCTAAGCCCTTCATTTTATTGTAGTACACATTTTTTACAATGCATTTACAATGTTATTCGGAGAGATATTCTTTCAGGGTTGTTTCCAGGCGCTGGCAGGTATTCTGATCGAGTAGTGGTGGATCATTTCGATTGGTGATGTAAAAGGTATCATTGGCTTTTTCGCCAGCGGTCGCTATTTTCGCATTGTGGATGCGGATATCGCAGTCAAGAAATGCATGGGCAATTCGAGCCAGTAGTCCGGGGCGGTCATTGGTAATGATGTTCAAAACTGTTATGTCTTTGCCCGGCAACTGCTCAAAATTGACTTCTGTACTGACAGTAAAATGTTTCTGTAACCTTGAGGGTTCCTGTTTATGTTCTCTGAGTGGCGATGAGCTGTCTGATAATGTTGCTGTCAGGCGGTCGGTAATTTCCTTAATACGGAATTCCGGGTTTGGGTTCATGCCATCTTTTTCCAGGACCTTGAAGGTATCGAGGTACATTTTATTATCAGTCGTCATCAGCTGGGCATCGACAATGGTGAGGCCCAGCTGGTCGATGGTGGTTGCAATTCTGGCAAACAGGCCGTGCTGGCGGTCGGTATAGACAAAGATCTCAATCTGGCCCTTGTCACTTTCACGTGCGGCCGTGATGGGTAGATTATTGGCGGCTCTGTCCAGAATTAGCTGGGTGTGCCATTTTATTTCATAACGACTGTGATGCAGAAAATAATCATCATTAAAGTGACGCCATAATTCATTAATACGTTCGGGGGCAAAGCCTTTCTGCGATAACAGGCGTTGAGCCGAGGTCTGTGCTTCGTGAATGACGGCTTCTCTATTAACCGGGTTATCAGTGCCTATGCGCAGGGCTGAAGAGGCTTTATGATAGAGCTCTGACAGTAGATTGTCTTTCCATGAATTCCATTGCTTGGGATTAGTGGCGCGTATATCACACATGGTTAACAGGTAAAGATAATCCAGTTTGACCTGGGTTTCGATTTCCTTTGTGAAAGCCGAGACGATCTCTGGATCGCTGATATCCTTGCGTTGTGCAACCATGGACATGAGTAGATGTTTACGTACCAGCCAGCCAACCTGCTGGCTGTCAGCTTCATTAAGGCCGTGTGCCAGGCAGAATGCTTCTGCATCAATCGCCCCCAGTTCCTCATGGCGGCCACCGCGTCCCTTGGCAATATCATGAAAAAGACCGGCAAGATAGAGTAACTCTGGTTTTGGTAGATGATGAAAAATACCGCTGGCAAGGGGGTATTCATGGCTGAATTCAGGCACCGACAGGCGGCGCATATTACGTACCACAAACAGGGTGTGTTGATCCACTGTATAGGCATGGAACAAATCGTACTGCATACGTCCTACAATCTGTTCAAATGCGGGAATATAGGCAGCCAGAATGCCATAACGGTTCATCCGGCGCATTTCGTGAGTGACACCACGTGGCTGACTAAGGATATCCATGAATAGAAGTTTGGCCGTTTCTGACTGGCGAAATGTTTCATCAATCAGATGGCTGTGTTCGCGTACCAGGCGGATGGTATGGGCGCGGACGCCACAAATCTCGGGCTTTTTTTCCATAATAAGAAACAGCTCAAGCAGGGCGGTCGGGTGCTCGATGAATACTTCGGGATACCTGACCTCGATATAACCGTTAATCAGCTGGAAGCGTTGATTTATGATTTCAGCCTTGTCGATCTGGTCCTTGTAGAGAATGGCCTCTCTAAATAGCTGCAGTAATAGCTCATTAAGCCGTTCAAGTTCCATAACCGTACGGTAGTAACGCTGCATAAACGTTTCTATTGCCAGGTTATTTTCGCCGTCTGTATATCCAAACTGAATAGCCAGTTCTCGTTGTAGATCAAACAGTAATCGATCTTCACGGCGACCGGTTAAATGATGTAGTGCGAGACGAATTTGCCATAACAGAGTCTGACCATCAATCAGCGCCTGATATTCCTTTTCGGTTAAAAAATCATGATCGACCAGTTCATGCAGGGTATTAGCACCAAAGTGACGTTTGGCAACCCAGCCAATCATCTGTATATCGCGAAGGCCGCCGGGGTTTTCCTTGATATTGGGTTCGAGATTGTAAGCTGTGTCATGAAATTTTGCGTGGCGTTTGATTTGTTCATCCAGTTTGGCCTGAAAGAATGAAGGGCTATCCCAGATTTGATCCGGACCGGTTGAGCCTTTCATTTCACCCGTCAGTTGTTTATCGCCAGCCAGATGCCTTGCTTCCATGATATTTGTAGCCACGGTGATGTCAGCACGGGCTTCGTCTATGCATTCATTGATGGTGCGGACACTATGGCCAATTTCCAGTTTGCTATCCCAGAGCAGCATCAGGAACTGTTCTATCGCATGGCGTGTGTTTGTTGATTCTTTTTCATTCAGCAGAATCATCAGATCAACATCGGATGCTGGATGCAGTTCACCACGGCCATAACCGCCGACAGCAAGTAAAGCAATGGATTGCTCTATATTGTTAAAACAGTGATCAAATGCAGCGATCAAAATTCGATCAATAAATTCTGCCCGTGTTCGAACCAGTTCAATGGTATCGCTGCCTGATTCAAATGCCTGTTTCAGGGCATCGCGACCATGGCTAACTGCTGTTTTGAAGTCATTCAGAGGATGGCTGCTGATACTTAATGCCTGGGCAAAGGCATCGTCATTAAATATCAGATGATCATCAAGGCTTAATGAAGGCATTGTCACTTCCTCTGGCTATATTTCATCGCCAGGGCGCTGAGTTAATACCTCATAACCGCTGTCAGTGACTAGCAGTGTGTGCTCCCACTGGGCTGATAGACTGTGATCCTTGGTGACGACCGTCCATTGATCGCTCAATAGTTTTACCTGGCGTTTACCCGCATTGATCATCGGCTCGATGGTAAAGGTCATGCCCGGTTCCAGTACAATACCGGTATGTGCCTTGCCATAATGCAGTACCTGTGGGTCTTCGTGAAAGCCCCGGCCAATGCCATGACCACAGTACTCTCGTACTACTGAACAGTTCTGTGCTTCAGCATGGACCTGTATGACATGGCCTATATCGCCCAGATGTGCACCGGGTTTAACCTGCTGAATGCCCAGTACCATGCACTCATGGGCTATTTCTACGACTCGTCTGGCCTTGATGCTGGGTTCGCCGACAAAAAACATTTTACTGGTGTCACCGTGAAATTCATCCTTGATAACCGTAATGTCAATATTAACGATATCACTCTTTTTCAGTATTTTATCGCCCGGGATGCCATGGCAGACCTGATGATTGATGGAGGTGCAGATCGATTTTGGGAAGCCACGGTAATTCAATGGTGCAGGAATGGCTTTCTGCTCATTAACAATATAATCGTGACAGATCTGATCCAGCTCGCCTGTGCTGATCCCTGGTTGAACAAACGGTTTGATCATATGAAGGACATCGGCGGCCAGTCGACCGGCAATGCGCATTTTTTCTATTTCCTGGGGAGTTTTTATATGTATGCTCATCTGCATCCTGATTTATTATATTTTTCTGTAACTTAGCCACGTTTTTTTGCCCTGAAAGGGCATAAATATTGTTTCAAAAACGTATATATGGTATAAAGCCGCCGCGCTTAGCGCAAACCCGAATTATATATTGTTTTTTAAATACTCACATATGCCGTCACATGTGACTGGGTGCTGATCGAAAGATTGGTGGTCACATGGGGTATGTGGAGGCTTAACCCGACAAATTGGAGTCAATTATGCCTAAAGTAAGCATGCGTCAAATGCTGGAGGCCGGTGTTCATTTCGGCCATCAAACTCGTTTCTGGAAGCCAAAGATGGCTCAATACATCTTCGGTGAAAGAAATAAGATCCATATCATCAATCTGGAACAAACTCTGCCACTTTTTAATGAGGCACTTAACGCTATTAGCAAGATTGCATCAGCTAATGGAAAAGTACTGTTTGTTGGCACCAAGCGTGCGGCACGTCAGGTTATTAGTGAAGAAGCTGTTCGTGCAGGTATGCCTTATGTAAACCACCGCTGGCTGGGTGGAATGCTGACTAACTTTAATACGGTACGTCAGTCTATTCGTCGTTTAAAAGAGCTGGAGCAAATGTCAGAAGATGGCACATTTGATCGCCTGATCAAAAAAGAAGCTCTGGGCTTAACCCGTGAAATGGAAAAACTGGAAAAAACTCTGGGCGGCATCAAAAATATGGGTGGTTTACCCGATGCTATTTTTGTTATTGATGTGGGTCATGAGAATATTGCTGTACATGAAGCGCATAAATTAGGTATTCCAGTCATTGGTGTTGTTGATACCAATAATTCACCTGATAATGTTGATTATGTTATTCCAGGTAATGATGATGCTATTCGTGCCATCAAGTTATATATCGAAGGTGTGGCTGATGCCATTATCGAAGGTAAGGCTGCTTCTATACATGCAGGTGGTTCAGATTCCGAGTATGTTGAGGTTGATGCTGAAAACAACGTAGCACCTAAAAAGAAAGCAGCACCTAAGAAAAAAGCGGCAGTAAAGAAAGCAGCACCTAAGAAAAAAGCGGCAG
>JAPHQX010000150.1 GCA_026196035.1 Gammaproteobacteria bacterium | reverse complement strand
AAGTTTAATAGCGCCGATAGCTATGGAAGAAGGTCTACGTTTCGCGATTCGTGAAGGTGGCCGTACCGTAGGTGCAGGTGTTGTAAGTAAGATTATCGAATAATTCTTACATAAAAAGGTATTGAGAGCGGGATCCCCGAAAGGGGTTTCCGCTTTTCAATGTAGGCCAGTGGCTCAATTGGTAGAGCATCGGTCTCCAAAACCGAGGGTTGGGGGTTCGAGTCCCTCCTGGCCTGCCACTATTTAAAGAGTAGGAAAGAAGATTTTATGGTCGCCAAGGCCGAAACAGAAGTTGCCGGTAAACTGGATACACTGAAACTGTTAGTAGCAGTCATTTTTTTGTGTCTGGGTATAGGTCAGTTTTATTATTTCGAAGGCGAATCACTTCTCTATAGGGTGTTGGGCTTACTGGTTTTTGTGGCAGTTGCATTAGTTGTGGTTTACACCACCATGCTGGGTCATAGAATCTGGGGTTTTGCTCGTGATGCACGAATGGAAGTGCGTAAAGTGATATGGCCTACTCGTCAGGAAACCATGCAGACGACCTTAATGGTTGTTGTCATGGTAATACTGGTGGGTATTATGTTGTGGCTGATGGATATGTTCCTGCGATGGGCGGTCCTCTTTTTGACGGGTCAGGGGGGATAAAACATGGCAAAGCGTTGGTATGTTGTACATGCTTATTCTGGCTTTGAAGCTAAGGTAAAGTCTTCACTGGAAGAGCATATCAAGCTGGCAGGTATGGAAGACCAGTTTGGTCAGATTCTGGTGCCTACAGAAGAAGTTGTTGAGATACGCGACGGAAATAAGCGCAAGTCTGATCGGAAGTTTTTCCCTGGCTATGTGCTGGTTGAAATGGAAATGACTGATGACACCTGGCATCTGGTAAAAGATGTGCCCAAGGTTATGGGCTTTATTGGTGGCACTAAAGACAAGCCTGCGCCTATCAGTGAAAAAGAAGCGCAAGCTATTCTGCATAATGTGCAGGAAGGTGCTGAGAAACCAAAACCAAAAGTATTGTACGAAGCGGGCGAAGTGGTGCGTGTTACAGATGGTCCGTTCAATGACTTTAATGGTGTGGTTGAAGAAGTGGATTATGAGAAGAGTCGTCTGAAAGTGGCGGTTCTTATCTTTGGTCGTTCTACGCCGGTTGATCTTGAGTTCAGTCAGGTAGAAAAAGGCTAAAAAAATCGAGCCAGAGATGATCTGGCGTGTAACAAACCGGGGAGATCGAACGCGTAAGCTAGTACATCGCTTGTACCCACTGGAGTAGAAACATGGCAAAAAAAGTCGAAGCTTATATCAAGCTGCAAGTGCCTGCGAATCAGGCAAATCCAAGTCCACCGGTTGGTCCAGCTCTGGGTCAGCATGGTGTAAATATTATGGAATTCTGTAAAGCATTTAATGCTAAAACACAGGGTCTTGAGCAGGGGATGCCAATCCCGGTTGTTATTACTGTGTATGCAGATCGTAGCTTTACATTCATTACCAAAACCCCACCAGCTTCTGTTCTGCTGAAAAAAGCCGCCGGTATAGCTAAAGGCAGTGGCCGACCTAATCTTGATAAGGTAGGCACGGTTACTCGTGCTCAGCTGGAAGAAATTGCTAAAACGAAAGAGCCTGATCTGACAGCGTCAGATATGGATGCTGCGGTACGCACTATTGCGGGTACTGCTCATCGTATGGGTCTTGAGACAGAGGGGGTTGAATAATGGCTAAGTTATCCAAGCGTATGAAAGCTATCAGTGAAAAAATTGATGCTGACAAACAATATTCAATCGAAGAAGCTTTAGGTTTGATTAAAGAATTATCCGGCGTTAAATTCAGCGAGTCTGTTGATGTTAGCGTAAATCTGGGTATTGACCCACGTAAATCTGATCAGGTTGTTCGTGGTTCAACTGTATTGCCTAAAGGTTCTGGTAAAGAAGTTCGCGTCGCTGTTTTCACTCAGGGTGAAAATGCTGAAGCTGCAAAAGCAGCGGGTGCCGATGTAGTGGGTATGGAAGATCTTGCCGAGCAGATTAAAGGCGGCGACCTTGATTTTGGTGTTGTCATTGCATCACCAGACGCTATGCGTGTTGTAGGTACTCTAGGTCAGGTACTGGGTCCTCGTGGCTTAATGCCGAACCCAAAAGTAGGCACTGTTACACCTGATGTTGCTGGTGCGGTAAGAAATGCCAAGGCAGGTCAGGCGCGTTTTAGAGCAGACAAGGGTGGCATCATTCATTGTTCTGTGGGTACCGTTAAATTTGATGTTGATGCATTGAAAGAAAATATTGAAGCGTTGTTGGTGGATCTTAATAAGGCCAAGCCAACAGCTGCCAAAGGCGTTTACCTGAAGAAGATTACTGTCTCTTCAACTATGGGACCGGGTTTGGCGATTGATAAGAGCAGTCTGGGTATATAACAGATTGCTAAAGGTATTTGACTAGCCGAGTAGTATCGGTGTCGTCAAAGACCGTGAGAGTGGTAACGCTTAATAGGTAAAGGTGTTTACACCTGGAGCTATCTCACGCAGATGGTGAATCCGTTTTTCTTAAATGATGGCGGGACACCGTAGGTGGTTAAGTGAATAACCTGGTTATTTGCTTGGCTGAAGTACTTGGCTGGGACATGACAGATTTATCTGGGTTCGCTCAGGAAGGTCATGCTCCAACCTAACTTGGGAGTAACACACGTGCCTCTTAATCTTGAAGACAAGAAAAGCATTGTTGCTGAGGTAAGTGCGGTTGCTGCTGATGCGCATTCAGCTATTGCAGCTGAATATCGTGGTCTGACTGTAGGAGAAATGACTGATCTGCGTGTTAAGGCACGTCAGGGCGGTGTATATCTCCGTGTGGTTAAAAACACGTTGGCGCGTCGTGCTCTGGAAGGAACTGAGTTTGAATGTATGAAAGACGGTCTGGTGGGTCCACTGGTACTGGCTTTTTCACAGGAAGACCCGGGTTCTGCTGCACGTCTTATTAAAGACTTTGCAAAAGAGCATGACAAACTGGTAACCCGACTGGTATCTGTAGGTGGCGAATTGCTTGCTGCCGGTGATATCGATCGACTGGCCAGTCTGCCGACTCGTGATCAGGCAATCAGCATGTTAATGGCTGTGATGCAGGCACCTGTAGAAAAACTTGCACGTACTCTTAATGAAGTACCTGGCAAGCTGGTTCGTACAGTGGCTGCGATTCGCGATCAGAAACAAGCATAAGCACAACACTCGGTTAAGTGTTTTACGATTTGAAAGTTTATTTTTTGGAGAATAACCATGGCTGTATCTAAAGACGATATCCTGGAAACTATTTCTAATATGTCTGTAATGGAAGTTGTTGACTTAATTGAAGCAATGGAAGAAAAATTCGGCGTTTCTGCTGCCGCTGCTGTTGCCGCTGCACCTGTTGCTGCTGCTGCTGGTGAAGCTGCTGCTGAAAAAGACGAGTTTGACGTTGTTATGACTAGCTTCGGTGAGAACAAAGTTGCAGTAATTAAAGCTGTACGTGGTATCACAGGCGCAGGTCTGAAAGAAGCAAAAGATATGGTAGAAGGCTGTCCTGCTACTATTAAAGAAGGTGCTGCTAAAGCCGAAGCTGAAGATTTGAAAAAGCAGCTTGAAGAAGCAGGTGCAAGCGTAGAACTTAAGTAAGCGCGTACCTGATTGTCCTGTGACAATATTTAGCAAGGTATAAAGGCTGGTGGCTGTGTGTCACCGGCCTTTTCCTGCTTACTGATTATTTGAATTTAAAGATGTAAAGAGTGGCTCTAATTTGGAGTCTGCCGTTAAGTTACATAGACTGACGTTGAGAGGAATACCGATGGACTATACATTTACCGAGAAAAAACGTATCCGCAAGGATTTCGGTAAACGCCCCGCAATTCTCGATGTGCCCTATCTGTTATCGATGCAAATAAATTCCTATCGTGGGTTTTTGCAGGCTGATAAAAAAGAAAGTGAGCGCGCCGTTGAAGGTTTACATAGTGCTTTTAGTTCGGTGTTTCCGATCATAAGCTATTCAGGTCACGTACATCTTGAATATGTTAATTATCGTTTAGGTACCCCGACTTTTGATGTTAAAGAATGTCAATTGCGCGGCATGACTTACGCAGCTCCATTGCGTGTGTTAATGCGTCTGGTTATTTATGATAAAGATGCTCCAGCTAACAGTAAAGTTGTTAAAGATATTAAGGAGCAGGAAGTTTACATGGGTGAGCTTCCATTGATGACTGACACGGGTACATTTGTAATTAATGGTACTGAGCGTGTTATCGTTTCCCAGTTGCATCGTTCACCTGGTGTGTTCTTTGATCATGATAAAGGTAAAACACATAGTTCAGGTAAACTATTATATTCAGCACGTGTTATCCCTTACCGTGGTTCATGGCTGGATTTTGAGTTTGATCCAAAAGATTCTGTATTTGTCCGTATTGACCGTCGTCGTAAATTACCTGCGACTATTTTACTGCGTGCATTAGGTTATGAATCAGTTGAAATACTGGATTTGTTCTTCGAAAAGATTGAATGCAAATTAACTAAAGATGGCATTGAAATGCCAATGGTGCCCGAGCGTTTGCGCGGTGAAGCAACGACCTTTGATATTAAAGCGGGTAAGAAGGTTATTGTTGAAGCGGGTCGACGTATTACTATGCGTCATATTAAGGCGCTTGAAGAAGCTAAAATTAAAAAGCTGGTTGCACCGCTTGAGTTCATGAATGAAAAGATTCTTGCTCACGATATTATTGATGAATCAACAGGTGAAATTATCGCGGCAGCCAATAGCGTTTTCACTGAAGAATTGATCGAGCAGATTAAAGAAGCAGGTGTAAAATCGTTTGATATTCTGTATACCAATGATCTGGATGCAGGTCCTTATATATCAAATACGCTGGCGATTGATCCAACAACCACTCAGCTGGAAGCACAGGTAGAAATCTATCGTATGATGCGTCCCGGTGAGCCACCAACTAAAGATGCCGCTGAAAATTTATTCAGGAATTTATTCTTTACATCTGATCGCTATGATTTATCGGCTGTTGGACGAATGAAGTTTAATCGTCGACTGCGTCGAGAAGAGTCTACCGGTCTGGGTATTCTTTATGATGGTCGTTATTTCTCTGCGCGTAAGAAAGATGACGAAGCGAAAAAATTGTATGAAGATCTGGGTGAATCATCTGATATTCTGGATGTATTAAAACAGTTGATTACGATTCGTAATGGTAATGATACTGTTGATGATATTGATCATCTGGGTAATCGTCGTATTCGTTGTGTAGGCGAAATGGCGGAAAATGTTTTCCGTGTTGGCCTGGTTCGTGTTGAGCGAGCTGTTAAAGAACGTTTATCTATGGTTGAGTCTGAAGGTCTGATGCCTCAGGAACTCATTAATGCCAAGCCTGTATCTGCTGCTGTTAAGGAATTCTTTGGTTCCAGTCAGTTATCACAGTTCATGGATCAGAATAATCCATTGTCAGAAGTTACGCATAAGCGTCGTGTTTCTGCATTAGGTCCGGGCGGTCTGACACGTGAGCGTGCAGGTTTTGAAGTACGTGACGTGCATCCAACACATTATGGTCGTGTATGTCCTATCGAAACGCCTGAAGGTCCAAACATTGGTCTGATCAACTCATTGTCTGTTTATGCACAGACTAATGATTATGGTTTCCTGGAAACACCATATCGTAAAGTTATCAATGGTAAAGCCACTGATCAGATTGAGTATTTGTCAGCAATAGAAGAAAGTAATTATGTTATTGCTCAGGCGAGTGCGACGCTGGATGCTAAAGATAAATTAATTGACGAGCTGGTTTCATGTCGTCATAAAAATGAATTTACACTTTCAACGCCTGATCGTATCGAATATATGGACGTTTCAACCAAGCAGATTGTATCGGTTGCAGCGGCACTGATTCCATTCCTTGAGCACGATGATGCAAACCGTGCACTGATGGGGTCAAACATGCAGCGCCAGGCTGTACCAACACTGAGAGCTGATAAGCCATTAGTAGGTACAGGTATTGAGCGTACTGTTGCGATGGATTCCGGTGCGGCACTGGTAGCAAAACGTGGCGGTGTTGTTGATTCGGTTGATTCGAGTCGTGTAGTTGTGCGTGTTAATGATGAAGAAGCGGCAGATGGTAAAACCGGTGTCGATATTTACACCTTAACCAAATACACCCGTTCTAATCAGAATACCTGTATTAATCAGCGTGCTCTGGTTCATCCTGGTGATGTT
>JAPHQX010000061.1 GCA_026196035.1 Gammaproteobacteria bacterium | reverse complement strand
CAGACTTCAGTACCGAGATTGCTTCGTTGTACTCGCAATGACAGTAACTGATTATTTGTCATTGCGAGGAAGCCAGCTTTTAGCTGACGTGGCAATCTTCAGACTTCAGTACCGAGATTGCTTCGTTGCACTCGCAATGACAAAAAGATGATTAGTTTATTTCAAATCATCCGTCAGATGGGGCTTGATCAGTTCATACATCGGCTGATAAAGCTTGGGTGCTGCGGCGATGATGTTGCCTGTATCCAGATAGTCGCCTTCACCACTGAAGTCGGTAACAATTCCGCCGGCTTCACGGACCAGCAGTACTCCGGCGGCCATATCCCAGGCATTCAGGCCGATTTCCCAGAAACCATCCAGACGACCTGCGGCCACATAGGCCAGATCCAGTGCCGCCGAACCGGCGCGACGAATACCGGCAGCATCCGGATGCACGGCCTTAAAGGTCGCCAGATAAGTATCCAGATGTTGAGGGTGTTTGAAGGGGAATCCTGTACCCAGTAAGGCACCTTTCAGGCCTTTCTGCGGGGTGACTCGAATCTTACGGTCATTGAGTTTGGCGCCCTGTCCCCGTGCAGCGGTAAACAGGTCATTTTTAATGGGATCAAATACCACGGCGACTTCAAGGCGGTTTTTATGTTTCAGTGCAATGGAAACAGCAAACTGCGGAAACCCATGGAGGAAGTTGGTGGTGCCGTCCAGGGGATCGATGATCCACTGATAATCGGATGCCTGTTTGTCATTCTGGCCGCTTTCTTCTGCCAGAATGCTGTGTTCCGGAAAGGCCTTGCTAATGGTTTCGATAATGATTTCTTCAGCCTTGCGGTCAACCTGACTGACAAAATCATTCTGTGCTTTGACTTCAATGGTCAGACGGTCGATTCGATCGACATTTCGAATAATGATGTTACCGGCAGCGCGGGCAGCATCAATGGCAATGTTTAGCATGGGATTCATGGAATAAAAGCTCAATACCACAGATTAATGGCCGCGTAGAATAGCAGAATATGGCAAAAGAATCAGTTATCATTAGGCGCTTTTAGTCAGCTGCCTAATAAAGATGTTAGATAATATACGTATCGTTCTGGTGAATACTTTCCACCCCGGTAACATTGGTGCCGCCGCCCGTGCCATGAAAAACATGGGGCTGACACGACTCTACCTGGTGTCACCCAAAGATTACCCTTCATTTGAAGCCTCACAACGGGCATCTTCGGCGACCGATGTGCTGGAAAATGCGGTGGTGGTGGATACCCTGGCCGAAGCGCTGGAGGGCTGTTCACTGGTGACGGGCACTACGGCACGTTTGCGAGCCGTGCGCTGGCCACAGGTGGATTCACGAGAATGTGGTGAATTGCTGTTTGAGGAAAGTGAGCAGCATGAGGTGGCACTGGTGTTTGGTCGTGAGCGTACCGGCTTACATAATGAAGAGCTGGAACTGTGTCAGTATCTGGTGAATATTCCCACTTCTGAAGCCTATACCTCTTTAAATGTGGCTTCGGCGGTGCAGGTGTTGAGTTATGAGATTTTTATGGCCAGTCGCAAAGGCCAGGCGCCGGTGGAGAAAAAAGCCGGTAAGAAAGAAAAAGCCGATCGTCCTGCCACAGCGGATCAACTTGAAGGTATGTATGGTCACTTCTTCGATACCATGCAGGGGCTGGACTATTTTGGTGAGCGTAACCCCGAGTATGTGATGCGTCGTCTGCGTTGTCTGTTTGGTCGTTCAAGAACCAGCCTCAGGGAAGTGCAAATTCTGCGCGGTTTATTATCGGCGGCTCAGGGGCGTAAGCAAAAGCCTCGAGAATAACGCTTAACTTCTGTAAACACTCACCGCCAGCCATCCCCAGGCCAGCATAAAACACAGCCCGCCGAAGGGCGTAATCATCCCCAGTGGTTTAATACCGGTCAGACTCAGGGCGTACAGGCTGCCGGAAAATAGAATGATACCGGCCACCATTAACCAGCCTGCCATAATAGCCTGCGGGTAATCACGCAGAATGATGCCTATAGCCAGCAGGCCAAGTGCATGAAAAAAATGATACTCCACACCGGTGGTGTAAGTTTGCAATGCCTGGGGAGTAATGATTGATTTAAGTCCATGGGCACCAAAGGCACCTAATGTGACAGCCAGCAGGCAGTTAATGCTACCGATAATAATGAATAGTTTCGTCATTGTAGAAAATTCTTCAATTGTTTATGCTTGCAGCAATAGTACAGAATTAGTGAATAAAAAACAGGAGTGTTGTATGCCATCGTTTGATATTGTTTCTGAAGTGGATGCTCACGAATTAACCAATGCCATTGATCAGATGAATCGTGAAATTGGAAATCGTTTTGACTTTAAAGGTTCAGACTCAAAAATTACACTCGCTGATACCGCAATGAATATAGAAGCTGGAAGTGAGTTTCAGATCAGTCAGATCGAAGATATTATTTATCAGAAGCTGGCCAGGCGCAGTATTGATACCCGTTGTCTGGATAAAGGTAAAATAGAAGAACGGGGTAAGCGTGCTTATCAGACCATTACTGTACGCCAGGGAATTGATGCGGATCTGGCCAGAAAAATCGTCAAGATGATTAAAGATAAAAAAATGAAAGTGCAGGCAGCGGTTCAGGGTGATCAGGTGCGTGTTACAGGCAAAAAACGTGATGATCTTCAGGCAGTGATGGCGATGTTAAAAGCGGCAGATAATATTGATATGCCATTGCAGTTTAATAATTTTAGAGATTAAGTTTTGTTGATGTCTATTCTATGAAGCGAATGACATTTTCGATGAATCTATCGGCAGAAAAATATTTGCGCTACTATCAGGGGAGTGCTAAGGCGGTTATTGTGCAGGCAGATGATGGCAGGACTTTAAAATTTCCCATCAATGCTATTCAGAAATTTGTTACTCGAGACGGTGTCCAGGGTCGTTTTGAAATTATCTTTGATGATAATAATAAAATGAAAAGTTTGAATCGTCTGGCATAAATCCGGGATTGCCTTTTGCTGAAGCGGGTCAGTGTTTTATCTGCTATTCTTGTTAGCAATATTATTATAATAAGCCGTGCATAAGGAACTCGCTATGGATGCCGATCAGGCCGTACCTGCTAATCAATCTAATATAAATTCATTTGAATTTTCTGGTAAAACCAGAGAATATTTCTCTATCTGGATTGTTAATATCTGTCTGACAATTCTAACGCTGGGTATTTATTCTGCCTGGGCAAAGGTAAGAACGAATCAGTATTTTTATGGTAACACTCGACTGGATGATGTGTCATTCAGGTATCTGGCCTCGCCCATTAATATATTAAAGGGGCGGCTCATTGCATTCGGTGCTTTTGTTATTTATTACCTTGCCACTATGTTAAGTCCTGTCGCGGCAGGAATTATTATGCTGGTGTTAATGTTGCTGGTACCGGCCTTGCTGGTACTCTCCATGTCTTTCCGTTTACGAAATTCAGCATACCGTAATGTGAAATTTGATTTTGATAAGAACTTCAAACAGGCTTATAAAGTATTTGCATTGCCGGTGCTGATAATTGGCGCTTATGTTTTTATGATTAATATGTTTATGCCGGAGCCTTCTACTGATCCAGGTGCACAACCGGAATTCCCCGTGTTAATTGCTATTTTTCCTCTGCTGATTATGCTGCTGTTTCCCTGGTGGGAATTTATGATTACGCAGTTCAGGGTTTTGCATGCTAAATTTGGTGAAGTGGGTATGCAGTTTAATGCGTGTACCAGCGATTATTACAAAATGTATTTGTTTGCATTTTTTGTATTTATGCTGGCGGGTATTTTGTTTGCTGTTGTTATGGGCAGTATGGGCGCGTTTTTTTCTGACAGCCTTAAACAGGATGAGGCTGCAGGCATGATTGCACAGACCATGACTATGATTATGGTACTGATGTTTATTCCGTTATACTTGTGGTTTTTTGCCTATATCCAGACACGTAGAACCAACCTGTTATATAACAATATCGACATTGAAAATCATCAATTACAGTCCGATCTAAAAACTGTTTATATGATGTATCTTTATTTTACCAATACTCTGGCAATGGTCCTGTCCCTGGGTTTATTAACGCCCTGGGCAAAGATCAGAACGGCAAGGTACCGGGCATCACGAACGTCTCTGATGGTCAAAGGTGATCTGAATGAGTTTACTGCGGCACAACAGCATAAACAGTCGGCGCTGGGTGAAGAAATGGGTGATATGTTTGATCTTGATCTCGGGTTTTAATTTAGTGAAGGCAATGATGTGATAAAAGGGATTTACTTTGATGGTAAGACGTCTGATAAAAAGGAAGTCCTGCTGACATATGATGATACGGGTCGCATCACCTTTAGCGGGGTTGCGCTGGCACCAATAGCGTTTGATGTGCTGACGATTTCATCTCGAATTGGTAATACGCCACGCTATATCAGTTTGCCAACCGGTGCCCAGTTCGAAACTGAAGATAATGATGCAGTTGATCAGATGGTTAAACGTTTTTCAACGGGCGGGCGAGTATTCAGTATTCATTATCTGGAAAGTACCCGATCCATTATTATTTCAACTATTTTGTTTGTTGTTCTGTTTGCCTGGTTATTTATTCAATATGGGATTCCACATTTTAGCCGGCAACTGGCGGACATGTTGCCAGAGGAGGCGACTCGTGTTCTCGGTCAGGGTGTGCTGGATGCTATGGATGATCACTGGTTTGATGAGTCCGAGTTAGCGGTAGATCGGCAGGCGGTTTTGCAGGACCTATTTAAAAATCTGGCAGACAAAACGCGTCCCGGAAAAGTGATGAAGCTTGAGTTTAGAAAAGGTGGCCTGTTAAAGGCCAATGCCTTCGCCCTGCCCGATGGTACGATAGTGTTTACCGATGAATTAATTCAGCTGGCTAAGGATGATATGGAAATTGCAGCTATTATGTTGCACGAAATGGGCCATCTCGAAAACAGGGATAGCGTGCGCTCTGCCATACAGCAGTTTAGTCTGGCTATGTTTGTTATGGTGGTAACGGGTGATGTTTCAACCAGTAGTTCGGTTATCACGGCGATACCGTTTATGCTGGTAAGAGCGGGTTATTCTCAGGAAATGGAATGGCAGGCGGATAGCTATGCTTATGATTATATGAAGTTGAATAATATGGATACTAATCATTTTGCGAATATTATGGCAAGCCTTGAGGCATCACATAATAAATCTGAAAAAGAAGTGCCGCAGAATGATGGTGAGTCGATAAAGGATTATTTTTCATCACATCCCGCCAGTAATGAAAGAATCAAACGTTTTAGAACTTCGAGTCAGAATAAGTAGCTATTCTTATATTTGTTGCCGGTAATAATCCAGGTGACGCCCATGCCAAACATAAAATAACTTGAATCATTTACCAGCGGACTATTTTCATATTCAGAATCTTTCAGGTTCATATGGCGTACAAACAGCCAGTAAATCATTTTTTTATTGCGATAAGTAGAAGAAGCATCAAATAAATAACCGGTAAAGCCTTTGTCACTATAAAATACCGGACGTTGTGCCGTTGTATATTGTGGCTCGACGTCATAATAATAGGCGTGATAGTCCCGTGTGGCATAGCGCAGGCCAGCAGTAACTGAGTAGGTCCAGCTATTATGAGACAGACGATTTTTTTCATAGCTTAAACGGGGCTCAAATAACCAGCCGATATTTTCAGTGTTTTTTATATCTGAGGCTATGGCTGTTCTTAGTGGAAATTCGAGGCGTAATTCTGCTGGTTCTTTCTTGCCGCCCTGTAATGTGATTTCAAGCGATGGGCCTATCTGAAAAACAGTATTTAATTTTTCCATGCCGGCTCTGAGTGTGCTGTCATCACTGTTTACCGGAAAGCCAAGATCCAGTGTAATGTCGAGTCTGGTTGTTTGTGATTTAAATAAATAGGCCTGTATGCCTTTATCTATTTTTATGTAATCTGTTTCCAGTTTTAAGTAGGGGTATGGTAGAAGATAATTTTTTCTTTCATTGGTACCCGGATAGAGCGGAGCATTAATATCACCCAGCCCAGCCCCCAGTTCCCAGATGACCGCCTGTGCATTACACAGTTGATGGCTAAATAGAATAAATAGAAAAACAGATAGTTTAGATAAATCAGGCATGTTGAATAATATAAGTGTCGTAACGGGTTTTTTTGCTCTCGTAACTAATGCTGGGTTTTTTTTCAGAAAGTGATTCCGCACCTTTGGGGCGTTTAACCACAACACGTTTTGTCGCGCAGCCAAGTGCCGCATCGAGCAACTGGTCTGTGTCTTCATCATGGCCTAGCAGTTTCTGTAATATCTGCATATTTTTTTTCACGCTGGCCGATTTTTTTCTTTCCGGGTACATGGGGTCGAGATAAATTACCTCGGGTCTTCTGGTCTCATCAAGTTGTGTTAAATAGTCGATGGCATTGCCCTGGATCAGTGAAAAGCCGTGCTCAATGAACTGGTTAAAATGTTCGTCATGGCTGGCACGACTGATGGCATCTTCAACCAGTCTGCCAATAATCGGTGAGCGTTCTAGCAGGGTGACTGAACAGCCCAGGCAGGCAAAGACAAAGGCATCTTTACCGAGACCTGCAGTGGCATCGATTACGCTGGGCGGTGTCGTGCCCTGTTTCAGGCCGATGGCTCTGGCAATGGTCTGACCACGTCCACCACCGTATTTGCGTCGGTGTTCCAGTGCGCCGCTGATAAAATCCACATGAATTGACGTATTCGTGCTGAGATCCCTGAGTTCTATATAGTCCGGGGTGAAATTTAATAATAGCTCTGATGAGGCGCTATCTGTGCCTGTGCAGGCCAGATTATGCCTCTCTGCGAAGCTACAGGCCTCTGCTGATAGCTCATCAGACGAGTAGCCCACGGAAAGATTGTTTTTCATGGCTTAAGTGTAATATTTTATCCCGGCTTTGTGTATGATGTCGTTTCTTAAAATCAGGCCAGCATTATGACAGACAAAACCTATATCAAGGGTAAAGACCGGGATCTTGAATCTTCTATTGATAGCATGCTCAGCAAGCTCGATGCACTGGGTATTCAGGTAGAAGAGGCATCATGGTTGAATCCAGTACCGAATGTGTATTCAGTTCATATCCGGGATAAGGAATGCGGTCTGATGTTTACTAATGGCAAAGGCGCCACACGCAAAGCCTGTCTGGCCAGTGCACTGGGTGAATATTTTGAACGACTGAGCTGTAATTATTTCTTTGCCGATTTCTATCTGGGCCAGAAATTTTCAAATGCAGAATTTGTGCATTATCCCGATGAGCGCTGGTTTGAAATTAAAAATGATGAAATGCCAGATGAGCTGCTGGACGAGCAGTTATGGGATTACTATGACCCTGAAAGAGAGCTTAAGCCCGGTCAGATATTTGATTTGAATTCGGGTTGTGGGGAACGGGGTATATGTGCTGTGCCTTATGTCAAACAGCGTGATGGAAAAACCGTCTGGTTTCCCGTCAACGTAATAGGTAATTTGTATGTGAGTAATGGCATGTCTGCGGGCAATACGATGCATGAGGCTCGCGTACAGAGTTTGTCAGAAGTTTTTGAACGATATGTAAAAAATAAAATTATTGCAGAAGGTATCTGTCTGCCGGAAATACCCGAAGATGTTATTGGTCGATTCCCTAAAATAAAAGAAGCTATCGAAAAGCTTGAGAGTCATGGCTACCATTTGAGAGTTGCCGATGCGTCACTCGGTGGTAAATTTCCTGTAATGAGTGTAACGCTGATTAATCCTAAAGATGGTTCTGTATTTGCTTCCTTTGGCGCTCATCCGTGTTTTGAAGTGGCACTGGAGCGAACGGTAACTGAATTATTACAGGGCAGAAGTCTTGATCAGCTGGATGGTTTTCAGCCGCCGAGTTTTGATCTGGATGAAGTGGCGGATCATCATAATCTTGAAACCCATTTTATTGATTCCAGTGGATTGATTGCCTACGATTTTTTCAGGCATGCGCCGGATTATGAGTTTGTAGACTGGGAGCATGACTCAACCACCGATAATGAATTTGGTTATTTATGTAAAATTATTCATGAAATGAATCATGATATTTATATTTCTGATTATGAACATTTGAATGTTTATTCATGTCGAATTATTGTCCCTGGTATGTCAGATATTTATCCGACAGATGATCTTGTCTGGAGTAATAACAACGAAGGTGCATTATTTAGAGAAGACATTCTGTCACTAAAAAATCTCACAGTTGATCAATGGAAAGATATTTTGAATCGACTCGAAGAGGGTGCCTATAATGATGTGCAGCGGGTTGCTGAATTTATAGGTATTGCGCCTGATCCCGGTACGGTCTGGTCCAGTTTGCGTATTGGCGAACTAAAAGCCATGTTATGTCTTGCTATTCAGGATTATGAGCAGGCTAATGAATGGGCTGACTGGTGTTTGCATATGGATCAACTGGGTGATGATCGCATCCGACATTATCGCTGCCTCAGGGCTTTGCTTGATATTAAAATAGATGATGATCGTGATTATGAAAATTATAAAACCAGTCTTGGCTTAATGTATGGTGAAGATACTGTAAACACCTGTATAGATATAATAGAAGGCAATGTTTTATTTCATGGGTTGCACAGTCCCGGCTTGAGTCTTGACGGTTTTGAGACTCACAATAAACTTCTGGAAGGTTATCAGAAGCTGCATCTTGCCAAACAGAATAACTGGAAACTGAGCTAGTTATTTATATTAGAACAGTTCAATATCATCATGTTTGATTTCGCTGGTTTCTGATCCTTCCTGCTTGCCAGATGTGCTGTCTGTTTTATTGTGTGATGTCAGAAATTGTTGTACTAATGATTGAAGCTGAATTGCCATGCTTTCAAATTCCTGTGCAGTTTTTGAAGCATAGATAACTGTTTCCGACATGGTATTGCTCACCTGTCTTACATTATTGATGTTGTCATTGATCGTGTTGATGTGTTGATTTTCTTCTTCTGTTACATTGGCTATTTTTTCATTAAATTGCACAATGGTTTCGACTGATCCGGCAATTAATTCCAGTGATTTTCCTAGTTCACTGGTGAGTTCAGCGCTTGATTCTATTTTGTTCTGGCCGTTCTGCATGACGGTTACGGCATTGTTTGAGCGTATTCTAAGGTTGTCAGTCTGTTGTTGTATTTCCTGTATTTCATTCTGAATGCTGAGTGATAAAGATCTGACTTCATCTGCAACTACGGCAAAACCTCTGCCGCTTTCACCTGCTCGTGCAGCTTCAATAGCGGCATTTAAGGCTAACAGGTTTGTCTGTTCTGCAATGCCGTTGATTACTGTTACTACTTCGCCAATGTTTTTTCCATCCTGTACAAATTGTTGAATGGCTAGTGAGATATTTTCAATTTCGGTAATCATTTCCCTGTTGGCCTTAATTGTTCTGCTAACCAGTTTTTGTCCTTCAGTGGCGTGTTGATTGGAGGTTTCTGCGGAAGATGCAGCAGTAATTGCATGTTGAGTGATATCAGCATGGGTGTGTACTAATGACTGTATCGCATCTGCAATCTGGTCAACTTCCTGTTGCTGTTCTAATACCTGTTGCGTCGCTTCTTTCATTGAAGATAGCATTCTCTGGCTCTCTTCAGCCAGTGAAGTACTGGAGGCGATTACCAGGTCTACGATTTTTTTTATTTTAATAACGAATTTGTTGAAGTTTTCTGCCAGTTCACCAACTTCATCGCTGGATTCAACTTCCAGGCGTTTTGTTAAATTACCTTCATTTTCGCCTTCTGAAATATCTTTAAGCAGGGCACTGGCATTACGTAATGGTCTAATGATGTAACCTGATAAATAGAGGGTGATAGCAAAAATTAGAGCCAGTATAGCTGTCGTAATGGCCATTATTGTCTTCATGTAATCAAACAGCTCCTGCCGCTGATCTGAAATGTCATTGGAGATCATAATGACACCGGCTTCTGTATTAAATGCATCTTTAAAGGGTAATGTTTGAATCGCGTAAGATGATTTGTTAAACATCATTTCAATATCAGTAGTGGTTCCTGTTTCAGGTTTGCTGCTGATTGTTTTCATAAAATCATTATGTGAATCCACATTTGATGCCATGACCTGGTGCCAGTCGTTAGTATTTTGAAACATGTTATCGAGATGTTTCTGTTGAGCATACTGACGGCTTACCCACATACTGACATCGGCATGGGTTATATTCTTAAAGCTATCAATTATATGGTCCAGTTCCTGGCCAAGTTCAAAATAGCCAACAATTTCTTTGTCTTTATATACGGGCATAACAACGCGTAAGGAGAAGAAGTTCTTGCCCATTTCAATGCCCTTGCCTGGTTTGTCAGTCTCTTTTGCCTGTAAATAGGTGGCGCGTTGTAAAACATCGCCATAATCGTCTGGGGCATGGACACGAAGAAGAACCTTTCCATCGCGGTCAATAAAGTAGAAATGAGTAATATCAAATTGCTCGCGTAATTTTTCAAACAGGGGTTTTGAATCAGCGAGTAACTGTTCACGATGGGATGTTAAAAATGTATTAACAAGACCTGAGTTGCTGACAAGAGCAGTAAGTGCTGTTTCAAGTGAATCGGCCTCGGAGTCTATCAGACCCCAGAAGACATCATTGTATCGGGTCAGCTGCTTTTCAGAGATGGCATGCAGGGTATTATGCTTGCCCGTATAATTTGTGTAGATGGTCAGTGCTGTCATAATAAGAATTATGACGCCAGCAAGAGAACTGATTTTTTGTTGTATCTTCATATGGATATTTGCTAAACGCTCTTTGAGTTAGTTCTATCCATAGAAGCTGTGTTTTTATATTGTTATACAGTAGTCCTGAAATAACTATTCCTGATTTATACTTTTGATTAATCTGATTTTACTTCAATATTATATTTCTGGATCCAGCGCCACAGAGTGGTACGGTTAACCCCTAGCATTCTGGCAGCTTCTGCCTTATTGCCTTTAACCATTTTAAGTATAGATTCTATTTCACTGGCATGCCGTTTTTCATCATCTTCAGTCAGAATATTTTGTTTAATCAGACTGCGACTGTATTCGCGAACATCCTGTGGCAGACTTTCGGTTTTAACTTCACCATCAATGGCACAGATCAGGCCATGCTCAACCGCATTTTCCAGTTCACGAACGTTGCCTGGCCATGGGTAGTCCATCATCATACGTGTTGCTTCGTTACTACAGGTTACATTATCCGGATAACCTCTGGCGACCAGGCGGCTGCAGAAATGTTTGGATAATAATGAAATATCGCCGGGTCTTTCCCTGAGTGAAGGTATAGTTAAGGGTATGACTGCGAGACGATAAAACAGGTCGGCGCGGAACTTGCCCTTATCAACCATTTCTCTGAGGTTCTTGTTTGAGGCGGCGATAATACGCACATCAACCTTAACCGGTTTATCTGATCCCACCATTTCAAATTCCTGATCCTGAATGGCTCTCAATAGTTTGGCCTGCAGGTGTAGTGGGATTTCACCTACTTCATCGAGAAATAAGGTGCCCATGTTTGCACTTTGAAAGCGTCCTAAACGATCACTGCTGGCACCTGTAAAAGCGCCTTTAACATGGCCAAACAATTCAGATTCAATGAGTGATTCGGGTATGGCGGCACAGTTGACTTCAATAAAGGCCTGTTTTGCACGACTGCTCTGGGTGTGAATCATACGGCCGAGTTGTGTTTTGCCTGTACCGGATTCACCCTGTAACAGAATAAAGGCATTAGTCGGAGCTATCTGATAAATACGATCAATGATCTCCATCATCCTTGGGTCCTGGGTCGTCATTTGCTTGCCCATGGGATTTAATACGGCTTCCATATGTCGAGTATCGGTACGATCCCTGAGTAGTAACAGGCGATTTTTTTTGTGATTATCCTGATTAATAATCAGACGACTAATAATTTCAACCATTCTGTTACAGCCTTCATGCTTGAATTGCTGTTCAAAACTGATGAAGTTTTCACTGGGTTTTCCGGCCGCATCAACTTCACCGGCATCGATGGCTGCACGTAACAGGGCGCGCTGTAAATTAAACTTACCTATGTCATGAAGTTTTCTAATCGGCTTATCACTGTCCAGACCGAGTAATTTACATACCGCTGGATTGTGATAAAGCACATTGCCCTGAGTATCAGTGACCATAATGCCTTCATCGAGGAATGAGACGATATTCTCCAGCAGGGGGGCAAAATCAAATTCATTAAATGTCATGATTTATCCTTTGAAATAAACAGGTATTTCGCTAGGTCTCACTGTTGCATTTAATGCAACGTTGCGCAACATGATTTTGTGACTTATTTCATGTTTTTTTGTGTGGAATCATTTGCTTATAAGTATTAGTTAATAAAAATATTAACAGATAATGATTTAACGACAATTAATAATATCTAATATAAACAATGACTTATGAATTGGCATGCCCTTTGCAATATTAATTTTACTAAATGATAAAAGAATGGGGAAAATGAAATGTTTAATGAAGACTGGATGAGTAAATTTCAATCAGCCTGGAATAATGAGCCAGGTCTTGCTGATGCCCTTCAACAAATTAATTTTAACTCTGTTATTGCTTATGGTTTTGATAATGAGGAACAACCTGTCGGTGTTATCAAGGTTGAAGGTGGTCATGTAGTCGCTGCCGGTGCTTATCAGGGAGAAGCAGTCAACTGGGATTTGCGTGCGTCTAATGATAACTGGCAAAAATGGGCAAAAAAACCACCGGGTATGATGGGTCTGGGTATGGCCTATACCACGGGCAAGCTCAAGTTCCTTGTCGGTGATTATGGTGCCATGGTTAAGGATCCGCGTATGGCCGGGCCATTTATAAAAAGTTTTGCTGTGATGGCAAAAATTTAATCTAGCAAAATCCTGTTCGCAGTTGATCTGAATAATATAACAAAGGGAATCATTTTTAGATTTTCAAGTAAGCCGGTATTCAGTTCAGCTGCGGTGTTTCGGTAAATAACAATTTAATAACATAATTAATTTGTTATGGATCAAGTATTCGTCAGGATTTAGTTAAAATTGTCATGGGTCAATTTTATTTAGTAATAGATAAGCGTATAAAACAATTAAAGCCAGATGAAACGCATTAATAAAAAAATAATAAAACATGCGAGCTTTTATTCTTTGTACCAGGCTTCACACTAAAGTTTCAATGATTACAAGTTGTAATTCAGCATAGTATCGGGGATGAAATTTATGTTTAACAAGCTGTGGTTGATTATTAAATCTAAATCTAGCAAGCATCATCCTGTTAGTCTGTTTTTAGTAATTTATTTATTCATGCCTTATCAGTTACAGGCAGAATCAACTTATTACAAAACAGATAATGAAAGTCAGTCGAATTATTCCTCAAATAATGTTTATTATCCGCCAGTGCGTCATCAGGGTAAAAATCAAACTTCAATTATTACGGTGACCAATGCTAAAACAGGTGCTCATGTAGTTCTTGGCGGGACGGTAACACCTTACAGAGAAGTGACCTTAACAGCACAGGCGTCAGGTCGGATCGAATTTATTGCCGGTACAGAAGGTGACTGGTTTGATGAGGGTCAGATATTAATTGCCATTGACGATGACGATGTGCTGGCACAACGACGTCAGGCAATTGCAGATCTTTATGGGCGCTCATCATCTCTAAAAAATGCACGCGCACAATATTCCAGGGAATTCTGGGCGCCACAGGCATTTGAACAGCAACAGCAGACGGCACCCAGCATGGGGTATTTTCCATCCATGTTTGAACGCTTTATGGGTTTTGGCGGCGGTAATCAGTCATCTAATCCGTTTAATGGTTATGGTTTGAATCCATGGGTGGTTCGTGATGTTGATCTGTATTCGCAGGGTACACATGTTAGTCAGGCACAAAGCGGAATTTATGGTGCACGTTCTCGTATTGATGAAATTGATGCGCGCTTACGTGATACCCGTGGCATTTCACCTTTTGAAGGTGTGATTGTAAAAAAACTGGCCGAAATAGGTGATACGGTTCAGCCGGGGCAGGCCATATTGCAGTTTGCGGATACCCGTTTTTTACAACTTAAGGTTGATGTTCCTGCGCGACTGGTTTCTGCACTGAGTAAAGATATGATTGTGCCCGCCAAATTAGATGTGGGCGACACCTATATTGATGTGCGAGTTGCGCAAATTTTTCCAACGGCAGATTCACAAAGACATACTGTGGTAGTGAAGTTTGATTTACCTTCGGGTGTACCCGGTGGTCCTGGCATGTATGCCGAAGTGATGATTCCTGATGTTAATACGCCAATTAAAGATATGCCGATTATTCCTACCTCTGCAATTATCAGGCGTGGAAGCCTGCCAGCCGTATTTGTGCTTAATCGCGATAACCGTGCAGAGATGCGTCTGATAAGACTGGGTGATGAAGTGGATCATGAAAATGTTGCTGTCTTATCGGGTATTCATCCTGGTGAGCAGATTTTTGCGACACCACCGCCAGGGATCAAATCAGGATGGTCACCGGATTATTTAAAACGTTAATAACGGTAGTTAAATATATATTTTTTAAATCAGGCTTAAAAAATGACAAATGAAGTAGAAACAAACAACCTGCCAGATAATGAAGATCTGCAACTGGATGAAAATAATCTGGGGATTGCAGGTCGTATTACTCGTCAGTTTATTAATTCTCCGGTTACACCTTTATTGATGCTGGCATTTCTGGGTATTGGTATGCTCGGCCTGATGTTTACCCCGCGCCAGGAAGATCCGCAAATTTCTGTTCCTATGGTTGATATTTTTTTCCAGTATCCTGGTGCATCAGCAGAGCAGGTGGCCAGTCTTGCGGTTAATCCACTGGAACGTATGATCAGTGAAGTGCCCGGTATTCGTCATGTCTATTCTGCTGCTTCACGTGGACAGGGTATGGTAACTGCCCAGTTTATCGTCGGTGAAGATTTCAGTGAGTCAATTGTAAAAGTTCACGATAAGTTACAGTCTAATCTGGATAAAATTCCTCCCGGTGTTTCTATGCCGCTGGTTAAACCGGTGGGTACTGATGACGTTCCTGTCGTTACTGTTACCTTGTGGTCTGAAGAGCAGGGTATTGATGATTCTATGTTGCGTACTCTCGGTCTGGATGTATTGCAGCGACTCGAAGAAGTGCCTAATTCAGGTAAAGGTTTTGTTGTCGGCGGACGCGCAGAGCAAATTCGAGTCGAAGTTTCCCCGGAGAGGTTAAGTGGTTTTGGTATTAGTGTAGATGAAGTGGCTAATACGATTAAAACGGCTAATTCAGAAAAATCTGCAGGTCATGTAGAAGGCAATAATAGTAGTTTGCATGTTTATACCGGTGCCTTCCTGCGCAATGCTCAGGATGTTTCAAATCTTGTGGTGGCCATTAGAAATGGTTCTCCCGTTTATGTGCGTGATGTTGCCTGGGTTTATCAGGCACCGGAAGAGACCAACAAGATGGTGACCTACTCAACAGGTCCTGCCCACGATGGCACAACACCTGAAGTTGTTGATTCACCCGCAGTGACTATTGCGGTGGCAAAAAAAATTGGCAGTAACGGTGTTTCTGTCGCTAACCAGTTAATTAACAAACTGGAATCATTAAAAGGTCACCTTATCCCTGATAATGTTCAGGTAAGCATTACGCGTAACTATGGAAAAACGGCTAACGATAAGGTTAATGAATTACTTCTGGCATTATTTGAAGCCACCGTTGCGGTTAGTATTTTATGTCTGGTGGGTCTTGGTGTTCGTGCCGCATCGGTTGTTATTTTTGTTATCCCCATTGTTATTTTAATGACGGTATGGTCAGCATGGGCGCTTGATTATACGATTGACCGTGTCAGTCTATTTGCTCTGGTATTTACTATTGGTATTCTGGTTGATGATGCCACGGTGGTTGTTGAAAATATTTTCAGGCGCTGGTTACAGGCAGGTAAAACCACAACCAATATTGCTATTGATGCCGTTCGTGAAGTGGGTAATCCAACCATACTGGCTACTTTAACTATTATTTCTGCTTTACTGGCGATGGGTTTCGTTAGTGGCTTAATGGGGCCTTATATGCGTCCTATTCCGGTGCTCGGATCAGCTGCCATGTTTCTTTCGTTGATTGCCGCATTTATTTTTGCTCCCTGGTTTGCCATGCGCGTTCGTCCTCAGTTGGGGGCGCTGATAAAAGCAGAAAAGCGTGAAGCAAGAATCACCGAATGGATTGGCAGGTTTTATTATCCCTGCATGAAGCCATTGTGCAAAAACAGAGCCATTGGTCTTGGCTTTCTGTTTTTATTAATCGCATTAACTTTTCTTGCCTGTTCCATGTTTTATACCAAAGCGGTAACAGTAAAAATGTTGCCATTTGATAACAAGCCGGAATTTAATGTTGTCGTAAACATGCCGGATGGAACAGCCATGCCGGTTACGGCTAATCTGACAACACAGTTGGCAGCAAAACTTCGTGAAATACCAGAAGTGACTGCTATTCAAACCTATGTCGGCACAGCATCACCATTTAATTTTAACGGAATGGTTCGTCATTATTATTTACGTCAAAATCCATGGGAAGCTGATATACAGGTTATGTTGCTGGATAAAAATGCTCGTGAACGTGAAAGCCATGAAATTGCAGTTGAGGCCCGTGCATTATTAACTGAACTGGCACAGCAGGCGGGTGCAAACATTCAGGTCATTGAAATGCCGCCTGGTCCCCCGGTATTACAAACTGTGGTTACAGAAATTTACGGCCCCGATGCAGAAACCCGGCGACAGGTCGCTCGCGATATGACTGAGATATTTAAACAGGCGGAAGGTGTGACTGATGTTGATAATTATATGTCATCAGCTCATGAACTCTGGCGATTTGAAGTGGATACTGAAAAATCTGTGCGACGTGGTATTTCTGTCGATACGATTAATCGTAACCTGTCTATGGTGATGGGTGGTTATAAGCTTGGCGATGTTAAGAAAGGTGTTGTGCTTGAACCAACCTATATTGTTATCCAGGCACCGATGGGAAGTCGTTCGCAAATTAATCGTCTGGGTAATTTGCCTATAACCGGTGTTAATGGTGAAACAGTACCACTGGCTGAGCTGGGACGTTTTATAAAAGAAACAGAAGACCATATTGTTTATCACAAGGACTTACGTGCGGTTGAATACGTAACAGGTGAAATGGAAGGCCGTCTTGGCGCGCCTATTTATGGCATGTTTGCCATAGAAGATATTCTTGAAAATTATGTAACACCTGATGGCGTTACCATGACAGGTATGCCAATGGGTTTGATAGGACCGCCAGCGGATAGTTTTACCAGTGGTTTTGAATGGACGGGTGAATGGACAGTAACCTATGAAACTTTCAGAGATATGGGCGGTGCATTCATGGCGGCCATGTTGCTGATTTATGGGTTAATCGTCTGGGAGTTTAAAAACTTTGTTCTTGGCGGTTTGATTATGGCGCCAATTCCTTTAACGCTGATCGGTATTATTCCAGGGCACTGGGTTGCTAACGCAGAGTTTACTGCAACTTCAATGATCGGTTTTATTGCGCTTGCCGGTATTGTGGTACGAAATTCAATTTTACTGGTTGAGTTTGTTAAACATGAAGTTGCTAATGGTGTGAATATAAGAGAAGCGGTGATTACTGCAGGTAAGACACGTATGCGTCCTATTTTGATTACTGCGCTGACATTGATGGCTGGCTCATTCATGATACTGAATGATCTTATATTTAAAGGCATGGCAGTCAGTCTTTTATTTGGGGCGGGTGTAGCAACCGTATTAACACTTGTTGTTATTCCACTGGGTTGTATCAGTGTTAGCAAACAGTTTTATATCCTGGCTGGAATTGAACAGCAGGCGGCACCAGTAGAAGTACCCGCAGAGCCTGCTTATCAGTTGCCCCTGTGGTTAAGAGTCTGGACTCGTTTAATAAGTGCGGTTACCTGGATTTATTATATTGGCCGTATGTTCGTCATTATGATTCGCATGGCAATACAGAATCTTCTCTCTCGTTTCAGCAGCGGACCCGATGACTCAGGTCCATCATCTCCATCATCAGGCGGTAGTCCCGGGCCATCATCAGGTGGCGGACCTTCTCCTGTTCCTTCTGGGAGTGGTGGTGGCATTTCAGAATCACTGGAAATACATCAACAGGGTGATGATTCAACAACATCGGTTGCTCAGGCTGAAACTAACAAGCCTGTTGCTAAAACAGAACAGTCAGTGGCATCTCCAGTTGTACGTAAGAAAGCAGCGCCACGAAAGAAGGCAACTGTTACTAAAAAGACTGCTTCTACAGGCAAAGAAAAAAAAGATGTTCCAGTGGTTAAGAAAAAAGCTTCAACACCGAAAAAACGGCGCGGTATACGACTTAATCCAGGGCTGGAAACAGAATAACTGAAAATGAAAGAAGGCAAGCATATGAAAACTTCGAAATTATTATTAATTACAACTATTGCAATGACATTATCTCATTCCGTAATGGCTGAGAATAACGAAAATAACATGCCACCTGCCGGGCCCTATCAATCAGCTGATAAAACTGCGCAATATAATAATGGCGCTTCATCTGTTCAGTCGAATCAACAAATTAGAAATATGCCGGCTCAGTACTCTCAGGAGATGCCTGAATGGGTAAAACAAAGGCATGCTCAAATGGAGCAGAGGATGAAGCAGGATAATAATCAGCCAGAACCTGAATGGGTTAAGCAACGTCAGGCTCAGATGGAGCAGTGGATGAAGCAGAATAATAATCAGCCACAGCCTGAATGGCTAAAACAACGTCAGGCTCAGATGGAGCAGATGATGCAGCAGCCTCAGTCAGCAAATCATCCCTGGCCTCAATGGAATCAAAATCAGCGTCCGCCTATGCCGCGACCTGATATTGCTGCTCCACAAAATAACAGAAATCAGCAGTATTTTCCGTCTGCACGAGGACCTGTCTATGGGCCAGGTGTTCCGCCGCCAGCATTTAATGGGCAGCCAGGATATCAGGCTCCACGACAGTGGAACCCGAATCCTTATCCTCCTGTGAGACGATAGATATATAAATGAAACAGTAATAATTAGTAGATGAATTGAAATGCAAAATAATGAGATGAAACAATGAATAGTGTGCGTAATGGTCGTTCAAAAATCTATCTTGCAGTACTGGCTATTGTTTGCGTTTTATATGTGCCATTAATCAATGCGTCTGAATGGTGGGATAGTGCAGAAGCGCAGTCCGGTTTTTCAGGATTTGCGCCACCTGTTGATTTTTCTGAATATAGTGATGATAAAGGAAAAAAACAGTGGCGTAGTGGAAGTTCATTTAATGAAAGCAATAAAGTTCGCTATCTTCCTGTAACTTCAAAAAATCCGTGGAAGCCGGTTAATTCTCTGCACTATAAAAAAACATTTGGTAGTCGTCGGCCATGGGGAAATATACCTGACAGAAAACCATCAAAAATCAGCAATATGAAATTCCATGATCAGCGATTTAAACAATGGAGCCATCAGCTCGATTCGTCTTATCGTAACAGTATGATGATGTCTGATCCGTTAACTAATTATGCCGGCTCATCTATACCTTTTGTGGGTGGTTATGGTCTTCCTGGTTCTATATATAACCGGCCATTGATTACACCCGGGATTTATCCTGGCGGACTATTAAGTCCTGTAGCTTATGGTGCATATCCAGGAGTATTGACGCCATATTCAGGTTTATCAGGAAGGCCATGGGGCTGGTAATTTAACCATATTTACAACTGGTCATGTACGTCGCTCTCTACGACTTGACTCAGTTAAACATGACCAGAGAGTAAACAGGACGGCATAGTGTCTATGTCGAATAACAACCTTCATATGAAGGGGAGAAATGATATGAAAAACTTTAGCAAAGTACTGTGTGCAGCAGCGGTAGCAACTGCGCTAGCCGCACCTATGACTGCCAATGCCTGGTGGGGTCCATTTAATAATAATGGCTGGGGCAACAATAACAACGGCTGGGGCAACAATAACAGCGGCTGGGGCGATGGCATGGGTGACATGCTTGGCGATGGCGACATGAGTTTTAGTATGAATGCTCGTGGTTCTGGTAATGGCCGTGGCTATGGTAATAACCGTTATAACGGTTACAACAACTATAACGGCTATAACGGCTATGGTGGTGGTTATGGTCCAGGCTGGGGTGGTTATGGTCCTGGTTATGGTTATGGCCCAGGTCCTGGCTATGGTTATGGTGGTCCTGGTTATGGTTATGGTGGTCCAGCATATGGCCCAGGTCCAGGTTATGGTTGGGGTCCTCAGGGTGCTCCAGCTCCAGCGCCAGCACCTGCTAAGTAGTCGTAAATGATGTATGAGTGTTCACAGGGACGTGACTTACTCTAAATGATAATAGAAAAACTGAACGGTGAAGTTATGGGTACTCTAAATAAACTAATTATCACTGGTTGCATGTTGTTTGCATGCACTCAAACATATGCGGTATCAAAAACAATGGAGTTTACTGCAGATGCTGTTGTTAGTATTCCTCAGCAACCGGTTAAGGAAACTAAATTATTTGTAAGTAAGAAAGCAGTTAGAAGTGAGACCTCGATTGGCGGTCAGAAAATCATTGAAATTATTTATTCTGACGAAGGTAAAGCCATCCTTATTAATGAGCCATTAAAGTCATATAAAGAAAGAATGTTTCCAGTTCAAAAAAATATTAATGACAGTAGTAATCCCTGTGATCAAATACAGAATGCTGTTTGTGAAAAGCTTGGAACCGAGAAAATAGATGGCTTAAAAACAGAAAAATGGCAAATTATTAGCAATAACCGTGGCAGGAAATTACGTACTCTTCATTGGGTTGATGTGAAAAGAAAGCTTGCCTTACGCGAGTTTTTTCCAGATGGTAGTGTTGCAGAATTAAAGATGCTGAAGAAGGAAAAAACTAATGGTAGAGACGCTGAGAAATGGCAGCGAACTTTAAGTCGTCCGGATGGAAGCGTAACAAAATCATATCAATGGTATGATGCAGGCCTGAAGATTTCTATAAAGGAAGAGTTGCCGGGCGGTTATGTAAGAGAATTGAAAAATATAAAAATTGGTAAACAGCCAAAAGAGCTTTTTAAGGTGCCAGAAGATTATAGAAAAATAGAAATGACACCGGCTGTATATCCTGAATATATGAACAGGTGAATTTAAAGTGATAACAGTTATTGCAAATCTTAAAGGCGGGTCAGGAAAAAGCACGATCGCTTTTAATCTTGGGATATGGCTGCTAACAAAGGGAGAAACTGTTATTGCTTATGATCTTGATCCGCAGAAAACACTGACTGATGTTTCGCTGGTGCGTAAGGATGAGGGTGTTAATCCGGAATTACAGGTTAAGGATATTAATGGAAGTAGTGTTGCTGATGAATTGAGAAGTAATTTCTGTCATGTGCTGGTTGATGTGGGCGCGGCGAATATGGATGCCATGAAAGAGGCTATTAGTGTCGCAGATCGTATCATTATTCCAGTCCCACCTAGTCAGCCAGATGTGTGGGCAACTCAACGATTTTTAATGATTATTCATAGTGTATGTGGAGAGCGTATACCTGATTTAATTACATTTATTAACAGGGCGGATACGCATCGTGCAATTAGAGAGTCGGATGAAGCTGAAGAAGCGCTAAAAATGCTGGATAAAGTGGATATATTGCCCGGTCGATTATGTCAGAGGACGAGTTACAGGCGTAGTTTAAGTGAAGGGTTGTCGGTGTTCGAGCTGGCAGGCAAGAGTAAAAGTGCAGAGGAGTTCAACCTCTTTGCAGATACTTTATATCCGGGCCTGACAAATTAGTTATGAGGAATAAGAAAATGAGAATACTAAAGTACCTGATCAAGCCAATGAAACTTATATTGTTGTTGTGCATGTTCTCAGCAGTGATTTATTATCGCTCGATAATATTTCACGCCAATGTTAATCAGTATATTGATATGGCACTTGCTTATGCTGAACAGCAACTGGATATTGTAATACCTCAACACTTAAGCAAGGTTGAAACAGTCTATGCAGCAGCACCGGTACCAGCAACAGATTGTATAAAGCCGCCTGAGACTGCTAGTGAAATGGCTGAAAATGAAGATTCACAATCAGATGCTGATCAGGAAATAGTGGTGATTGATCAAACTTCTGATACTGCCGAAATAAAAGAATTAGCAGAAAGTAGTGCTCCGCAAGCTGATGAAAACTCACCTCTAATTGCAGGTTTGTATGAAACGGTAAATGTCATTAATGAAAAAGTTGATATGTTATTTGAGCGCAGTAAGACTCAACCAGTTGCTGAGCCACCGCTGAATGTCCCCGCTGCACAGGATGATGTTAATGAATCAGTTGAAAAAACTTCAGCACCTGTTAGTAATGCCCCGGTGAATAATGTTTCAAGTGATTTTGCATCATCTGATACAAAGAAAATGTTGTTTATGGCGAGGCAGTCATTCTGGAATGGTAATGCGCAGGCATCCGAAAAACTTTATCTGGATCTTGTTGGTCTTGAAGATGGCGATCCCGATATTTATGGTGAGCTGGGTAATGTTTATTATGCCCAGGGTAAATGGAAGCAGGCCGGTAAGGCTTATTATGAAGCAGCTGTTCGTCTGCTGGCATTAAAACAGGATAGTCAGGTCAGTTATTTATTAAGAGTTATTCAGGGTCTTGATATGGAAAGCGCAGATAAACTCAGACATAAAATTTCTGGATAATATTTATCTAATAAGTTGAGTGGTAACAATCATGTCTGATAATGAAAATGAAACACCGAAAAAGAAAATCAAATCTGTTAGAGATATAATAATAGAATCCATTGAATGTGAGCCGGGGATAGAAGGCTGTACTGCAGATCCTGATACATGCCCAAACGGCCCTAATAAATGTGATAAAAAATTATCCATGTTTGGATATTATGATGACACTATCAAGGATAGTGTTGAAAATGTTTTATGTAACCATATGGGGGAGCTTAATAAAACATTTTCTGCCAGTGCGCGTAGATGGGAGATGATAGTTTATCCGTCATTGTTTGCATTTATTTTACTGGCCACCTATGGGTTCTTCCTTATTTACAGTTTGACAAATGATGTATCAAGTGTCGCTGAAGAAATGCGATCGATTAGCCATAATATGCATAACGTTGTTATTCATATGGATACGCAAACAAACACTATGAAGGAAATGAATGCGCACGTTCGAAATATGGGAATGTCCGTGAATCAGATGACTCATGAAGTTGCTGTTATGAATAATAGTATTTCAAGACCTATGCAATTCATGAATCAATTTACGCCCTGGTAAATTAATTACTATTAACAATATTTTGGGAGCAAGCAAATGACTACTAAGAAAGAAAAAAATGCTAATGATGATGTGGATACCGCTGCTGAAGTCGAAAACGAAACTGATGCCAGTACTGAAAATACAAAATCTAATAAAGTTGCAGAGAAGTTAAAGGCAATGGGTGTTATGTCTTCGGGTAAAAAATCAGCTGATGGTGAAGATCGTAAGTATTCGCCTTTGTTGATTACGGTGTTAATAGCTGTGCCCGTAGTCGGTGTGATTGCTTATATGAATATGCCCGAGAAATTTAACAGCTTATTATCATCAGTCACCAGTTCATTTTCGACTTCGTCAGAGTCATCAGCTTCTGATACTTCATATGCGCCTCAAATGTCAGCTGAATCACTCCAGGATGCTAACACACTTGCCTGGAACCAGCCTCAATACCAGCAACCTGAGTGGGTAAAACAGCAGCGTGCCGAGATGGAAAAAAGACGTCAGGAATTTGAACAGCAGAATGCTGGCCGATATGGTGCAAGACAGGTTCCTTCGCAGCCACCTGAGCCTCCACAATGGGTTAAAGACAGACAGAAACAGATGGAGCAGGAAAGGGCGAGGTATCAGCAGGAATGGTCATCCAGACAACAACAGCCTCCTGCTAACTGGTCATATAACGGCGCACCAGAATCACCTGCTTATATGCAGCATCCGCAGATGAATTCATATCAGCCCAATGGTGCGGCTCAGCCACAGATGCCTCAATATCAGAACCCTGTTAATGCGAATGCGCAGGCTCAAAGGCAGTATTACAATGCACGGCCTTATCCTGCAAACCCATATTACTATAATAGGCCTGCGTACGGTTATGCGCCTAATGTACCTTATGGCTGGAATGGGTATCCAAATAGATAAACCAGGCACTTAATATCCAGTTGTTCTGGCCGGTTATTTTTAGCCGGTATTAAAAAAGAGAAGCTTATTGCTTCTCTTTTTTATGGGTTGAAAATAATGTATTTGGGGAGTTGCGATTTTGTTATTTGTTTTACCGAAAATAATATTTATTGTAATCAGGAATAATGAGTCCGCCTGTATGCCGCCGCCTGAGTAACACCTGTAGCTAGCAAACTAGAAAAAATACAAGAATTTCGCATAAATATAAGTTTTTAGTTATATATTATATATTTGATAAATATCAACTGTAGATATATGGCTTGCATGTAGTTTATGTTTTTTCAATTAAATGACTAAGCCATGCCTGTATGGTTGGTTATATTTTGATAAATCCCCTCCTGATATTCATTTGTTCATTTTTCAATCTATGTTTTTGTGTTTTATCCAAAGTCGAGAGATTTATATCGACGAACAATGCTGTTAATCATGATTAACTGGAGGTTTGTTTATGAATACTCGTTTGTTTCGTTGTTGTATGTTGTTGTTCTGTGGATTTATTTATTCATCATTTATTCAGGCTAAAAGTCCAGGAAAGGAAGCTCAATGTTTTGCCTGTCATGGTGTTGATGGGGTGAGTGTTAACCCTGCTTTTCCTTCGTTGGCGGGTCAAAATAAGGCTTATATTATCAGGCAGCTTCAGGCATTTAAAAGCGGTGATCGAAAAAAT
>JAPHQX010000046.1 GCA_026196035.1 Gammaproteobacteria bacterium | reverse complement strand
GGGCAGTTGTCCTGATTGTCGGCTATGCCATCACCATCCAGATCAGAAGCCAGTCGCCAGGCCAGTGCATAGTCCCAGTTAAATGAACCTGATTTTGGAATAACTTGTAGTAGGTAATTTCGGTTAGCACTTAATGTTGTCCAGATATTTTCAGAGTTATCGATGGTGCTGGTTGATGCCATAACGAGTTGTTGTCCAGAAGTGACATCTTATAGATAAAGCTCAAGGTCGTAAAAAATGGCGGTGCCAGGAAAGCTGTTGCTACGTCTACCTCCATCTATATCAAGATGCCAGAGCAGAGATGCAGATAAAATTTTTGGAGCTGGGCCCGTAGAAAAATAATAAGAGGCAACATTGTTGCTGCCACTGGAACCACCAAAAGAAGGGTCGTAGTCAAAACCGAATGTGCCAATACCGGTGGAGCCAGCGCCGCCATCCTGACTGCTGTTTTGTTCGCCTGCAGCGATAATATGATAACTGTTATAAGCGTTGACCTGGCCTGCACCAAAGCGTGTATCAAGACCATTTGTTGTTTGATTATTAACTGATCTGTAGTCGGTAATATTTGTAATAACACCCGTTGTGGAAGTATTGGGTGTCTGATTTTTAGTATAGCGATCAGCGCCTGCCAACAAGGCTGCTTTAATAACTTCGGATCGTTCTGCGTTGTGGATAATGTTGCCATTTCGATTTTCGGTTGAAGTTTGAACGGGGTCAGTTGATAACCCAGGGTCGGCATGCCCCGTTTCAATTAACAGGGCAGCAGTAGCTGCCACCATGGGAGTTGCTGAGCTTGTAGTCGATTTGGGTGCGACGATTTCTGTGCGTATCCTTCCTGAGGGATAGTTTGCATCAACATAAGGTGACCCCGTGCTGTGATTGCCATCGGTTTTACCTACAGCCAGCACATTATAAGCGGCACTAAAAAGGTTGTAATTGGTTCCGGTACTGTTGCGGGTGCCAACAAACTGTAGAAATTCATCGGTTTCAATGACCCAGTCCATACGTCTTAAAAGATTTGATGCGATGGGTAGATCAGTAATATTGCCTACCCAGCTATGATTGCCTATACGACTGGCTGAAGACTGAGGTTGTCCTGCTCCATAGTTGAGAAAACCGGACTGAAACCAGTCATCGGCCCAGTAGGCATGGATCGAGTTAATGCCGGATGCCATGGAGTAGTTACCATATAAAAGGCCGCCAACTCCGGTGGCATGGCCTGAATAGGTGCCAAATTCAGCACCGGTCATATCGGTTATGAGTTTACCTGTAAATGACGTATTGTTTCGATCCGGCAGGTATATCGGCCAGTCAGGGGTTGATGGGTTATTGTCATGGTCGACATAGCTGGTAGCCGCTTCAACCTGTGTAGCTAAAATGCCATTACCATCAGGCAGGTTTACTCCCAGTTCTGTGGCTAGTTTGGTATAACCAATGTCTGCTTTATAGTCGGCAAGTAGCAAGCCAGAGTGCTGAATGAGAAAAGCGGCGATAGAATAACGTACTAATAACTTCATCCATATTTATAAGCAATTTCCACACCAGTATAATTAATTCAATATAATCAACAGGTTGTATGATCTGGGTATTTTGATGGATAAAAACTGTAAAGTTTTCTGACAAATATAAGTGGTTTTGTTGAATTACAAAATTATGCCCTTATAACAGCTGATGAAGGTTAAAAATTGCTAATGAACTAATTAGAATCACTGTAATCTATGAGTTGTGAAATAACACGATTAATAATAAAAGGTTAAGAGGTTAACAATGAAACGCATCGCCTTATTTTTAGCCACCAATATCGCCATAGTGCTTGTGCTGGGCATTACTCTACGTATTCTCGGTGTAGAACGTATTCTCGATGAACAGGGTGCCGGGCTGGATATTAATAACCTGCTGGTATTCGCTGCCGTGTTTGGGTTTGGTGGCTCGTTTATTTCACTGGCTATGTCCAAGTGGACAGCGAAGCGTTTTACCGGTGCACAGGTGATCAAGTCACCCGGCACAAATCAGGAACAATGGTTATTTGCAACGGTTCAGCGTCAGGCTGAAATGGCCGGTATTGGTATGCCGGAGGTGGCGATTTATGATGCGCCGGATATGAATGCCTTCGCTACCGGTATGTCACGTAATAATGCGCTGGTGGCGGTGAGTACAGGACTGCTGAATACCATGACCAAAGATGAAGCCGAAGCGGTGCTGGCCCATGAGGTGAGTCATGTGGCCAATGGTGACATGGTGACTCTGGCGCTGATTCAGGGTGTGGTGAATACCTTTGTGATTTTCCTGTCGCGGGTGATTGGTCATTTTGTCGACCGGGTTATATTTAAAGTCGAGCGTGGACATGGCCCGGCTTTCTGGATTACTGCGATAGTGGCTGAAATTATTCTGGGTATTCTGGCCAGTACCATTGTTATGTGGTTCAGTCGTCAGCGTGAATTCCGAGCGGATGCAGGAGGTGCACAGTTATCTAGTCGAGAAAAAATGGCATCTGCTCTGGAACGTTTAAAATTAACGGTTGAACAACCTCATTTGCCTGATCAGTTAGCGGCTTTTGGAATCAGTGGTGGTATGGGTGCGGGCATTAAAAAACTGTTTATGTCTCATCCGCCGCTGGATGAGCGGATTGCTCGATTACGTTCCAGTTATTAGGGGTGTTTTTTTAAAATAGCGAAGGCCAGCATTTGCTGGCCTTTTCTAATCCCGTATAAAAATCATTTTTATTTCATACGGGTCTACTGTATGGTCAGTTTATCTTTTTAAACAGGTTACATCATGGTTAAAGAATCAACACCTAAAACAATTTATCTAAAAGAATACACGCCACCAAAATACTGGATTGATAACGTAGATTTACACTTTGGTCTGAGTGAAGATGAAACACAGGTTGTTTCACAATTAGTCGTACGCCGAAATGAATCTGTAGCGGGAGACAATGATCTTGTGCTCAATGGTGAACAGTTGCGCATGGGTGATATCTTTATCGATGATCAGAAATTAGATACTTCTGCTTACCTGATTGATGATGAAACTTTAACCATCCGTAACCTGCCAGCACAGTGTGTGTTAAAAATCGAAACCTTTATCAAACCACAGGAAAATACTTCACTGGAAGGTTTGTATAAATCCAGTGGCAATTACTGTACTCAATGTGAAGCTGAAGGTTTCAGGAAAATTACCTATTATCTTGATCGCCCGGATGTGATGGCAAAATTCACCACCACCATTGTTGCGGATAAGGAAAAGTATCCGGTGCTGTTATCCAACGGTAATCCAGTCGACTCCGGTGAGCTGGATGAGGGCAGGCACTTTGTTACCTGGGAAGACCCCTTCAAAAAACCCTGTTATCTGTTTGCGCTGGTAGCCGGCAAACTGGAATGTATTACTGATACATTTAAAACCATGTCCGGTCGTGATGTGGATTGTCGTATTTATGTTGAGAAACATAATCTGGATAAATGTGATCATGCCATGTTGTCGCTAAAAAAATCCATGCTCTGGGATGAACAGAAGTTTGGCCGTGAATATGATCTGGATATTTATATGATCGTGGCAGTTGATGACTTTAATATGGGTGCCATGGAAAATAAAGGTCTGAATGTTTTCAATTCCAAGTATGTGCTGGCAAAACCGGATACCGCAACCGATATGGATTTTATTAATATTGAAGCGGTGATTGGCCACGAATATTTTCATAACTGGAGTGGTAACCGGGTTACCTGTCGCGACTGGTTTCAGTTAACCTTGAAAGAAGGCTTAACGGTTTTTCGTGATCAGCAGTTTACTGCGGATATGAATGCGGCCACAGTGAAACGTATTGATGATGTTAATGTGTTACGTACCCGCCAGTTTGCTGAAGATGCCGGCCCTATGTCGCATCCTATTCAGCCGGATTCCTATGTTGAGATTAATAATTTCTATACAGTCACTGTTTATAATAAAGGGGCTGAAATTATTCGTATGATTCATACCCTGCTGGGTGAAGCGGGTTTTCGTAAAGGCATGGATCTTTATTTTGATCGGCATGATGGCGAGGCAGCCACTACAGAAGATTTTATCGGTGCAATGGAAGATGCGAATGACAGGGAGTTAAAACAGTTTCGTCGCTGGTATCATCAGGCCGGTACCCCTGATCTCAATGTGACAGGGCAATATGACTCGGCTGAAAAGAAATATACGCTGTTTGTAAAGCAGTCGTCATCAATTGAATCTAATAAACCTTTTTATATTCCACTGTCAGTTGCATTAATTAATGATAAAGGTATAGAAGTGCCAGGTACGGCCTGTCTTCTTAATATGATAGAAGCCGAACAGCAGTTTGTTTTTGAAAATATAGAAACTCCGGTAGTTCCGTCATTGCTCAGGAATTTTTCAGCCCCGGTTAAATTGACCCATAATTTAACTGACGCTGACCTGGCATTTTTAATTGCCAATGATAGTGATGAATTCAATCGCTGGAATTCATCTCAGCAACTGGCTGTTAATGTCATGTTGAGTTTGATCGAACATTATCAACAGGGTAAGGCTCTGCAGCTTGATGATGGTTTTGTGAGTGCTTTTAAAGCTGTTTTAACTGATCCTGTTCTGGACAAGGCGCTAGCAGCACGCGTATTAAGTTTGCCCAGTGAAGATTATCTGGCAGAACTGATGCCTGTAGTCGATGTGGATGCGATTCATTTTGTCTATACGTTTTGTCGATACCAGATTGCACGACAGCTGGAAAATGAACTGTTGCAGGTATTTAACGACAATTATTCAAATGAGTTTGATTTATCGGCTAAGGCTGTTGGCCAGCGCAGTCTGAAAAATTTATGTTTATCCTATCTGGTTGAACTTAATAAGGATGACACTCGTCAGCTGGCAATGACTCAATATCAATCGGCCAGTAACATGACCGATCAGATAACGGCCTTGCGTGCACTGGCGCATATTGATTGTGCTGAGCGAATTCAGGTGCTTGCTGATTTTTACCAGCAGTGGAAAGAAGATCCGCTGGTCATAGATAAATGGTTTATTGTGCAGGCCACTGCGTCATTAGCTGACGCTCTTGTGCATATTGATGAGTTACAACAACATGAGGCTTTTGATATAAAAGTACCGAATCGTGTGCGTTCACTGATAGGTGCATTTAGTCAGGGGAACCCGGTGATCTTTCATGATAAAAGCGGTGAAGGTTATCGTCTACTCGCAGACATCGTTATAAAACTAAATCAATTGAATCCGCAGATTGCTGCACGATTGCTTTTACCGCTCATTCAGTGGAAACGTTATGATGAGCAACGACAGGACTTGATGAAGCAACAGCTTAATCGTATTGCGGCTATGCCTGATATTGCCAGAGATGTCTATGAAATTGTCAGTAAGGGTTTGAGTCAGTAATTCATCTTTACCACAGAGTGCAAAGTCGCTCTCTGTGGTAAATCGATTTTAAATAAACAACGACACATCTGATTTTTGTGCCACTGGTAGAAAGCTGGCAGCTCCAATCCAGTCTTTAACCTCAGGTATGAATTCGCTTTTATCATAACCAAACATATCGACGGTCATCAGGCAGGCGACCAGTTTCACTTCGGCTTCAATGCATAGCCCCCTGAGTTCTTCTACACTGGCGATGCCCTTGTTCTTTGTTGTTTTTTTCATCATCGCAGTGGCCATTTTTTCAAATCCGGGAATATTACCCATTAAGGCATTGGGAATATTCATATCAATGTTTTGTAGCCATTGAGGGCCAAAGGGCATTTTCATTGGCATGGCCGGGTTGCCCAGTGGGCTGACTTCCAGATCGAGATTTTTTTTTAGCAGGCTAAGACCATAGAAGGTAAAGAATACTGAAACCTCCCAGCCCAAAGCAGCAGCGGTTGAAGCCAGTATGAAGGGTGGGTAGGCCCAGTCCATGGTGCCCTTGGTGGCAATAATGCTCATGGAGGGTGTTTTATTTTCATCGCGTTCAGTGAGTTTCTGTTCCAGGCGTTCATCAAACCATTGATCCAGTTCTGCTTTGCTTAGACTGATGATGTCACTGCTATTTTGCGGGTTCTGTAGATTTGTCGCGGTCATGTCCATCTCTCCTATCAGTCAGGTGCTGACTGAAGCGTAATAGGTAAGTTGTTATTTGCACTATAAAAACCAGCAGTGCCAAAAGTAAGATATATGTCTGACTTTTATTTGTCAAGCAAGCTAGCGGGTTTATTTTCGCTTGTTAGTCGTCTAAATCAGGCTGTTGTTCAGGTCTTGAGAGGTTAATAGAATGAGGATTATTTTGTTGTGCTAGCCAGTAATCCTGGATGGAGGCTTTCCAGTGAATCTCAGGGTTATAACCGATAAG
>JAPHQX010000064.1 GCA_026196035.1 Gammaproteobacteria bacterium | reverse complement strand
CCCAAAAGTATGTCGATCTGTTTTTTGATGGGTGAAAATAATATATAAATAACTAGCCCGCAGGGGATGGTCAGAAAAATCATCAAACTATACAAATGATAGTGCGGATAAAATAATCCAGTAAATAGCAGGCTTATTGCAATGGGCGCAATAATATAGAGTTTCAAAAATAACCCATTCCAGGGCCATTGCTCCAGAAATTTCATCATCAGTGATAAATCTCGGTAATGTGCAGGTTCATAAAGATATTATGATTCGATATTTTGCTTTTGGGTATGCTGATGTGTATCAATAAGTGTAATTTGATAAAAGCTTATTCAGGCTTGCCTTCGCTCATTAAGGGTTTAAGTGTGGTTAATAATGATTTGAACAGTGTTTTATTGAGTTGTTCTTCGTCAGCCAGTAATTCTTTCATGTGCTGGCGTTGTGTTGGCATAGAAAAACACGCCGGGCAGGAGTCGGGAATGATGGGAAGTTCGCTGGTTTCTGAAAAGGCACGAGTCTGTCGTTCTCTGGCATAGACTAATGGGCGTATAATTCTTAAATCGCCATCATCATTAATATAGTGAGCTTTCATAGTTTTTAATTTGCCACCATGAAAAGCTGACATCAGAAAACTTTCTGCAAGATCATCAAGGTGTTGAGCCAGTGCAATGACGTTAAATTTATGATCTCTGGCCGTGCTGTACATAATGCCGCGTTTAATACGTGAACAAAATGAACAATAGGAAGGTTTACCCATGTGCTTTTGGGCCATCTCCATGATGGGTTCTTTACGATAATGGTATTCCACACCCAGTGATTTCAGATAGGGGATCATTGGAGAAGGGTCAAAATCACCCGCCATAGGATCCACTGTCATTGCGGCCAGCTCAAAATGAATGGGCGCATGCCTTTGAAAGTGATGCAGTATGTGGAGCAGGGATAAAGAGTCTTTGCCACCTGAAAGTCCTAGCATGATGCGGTCACCCTCACGGATCATATTAAAATCAGTGATGGCTCTGCCAACCTGGCGGAGTAAGGTTTTAGGTGGTTTGATAAATGACATTGGGCGAAAAGATACAGGGATACTGTGAAAAAGCCCAGTGAAAATTAATGTGTCTTGAAATAACAAACCCCGGCATCCGTGCCGGGGTTGATTCCGTCCCTGGGTAGATATTAAAGCTATTCCATTAGTTGCAAGGGATCTTGCAAAAGTGATACATCCTGTATCAGTGAATATAAGTATGCTTGAGCTGTGTGATTGTGACTATCAGCTAATGGCACATATTTGGGTCAGTTAATTATTTAGAAATATGTAGGATAATTCTGGGGCAGCAAAGTCGGAGATTTATATTCACCCATAAAAAAACCCCGGTAGTCCTTACCGGGGTTGGAGCATCCTTTGCCCTTGGTGATTGAGTTTGGCGCTGTAACTTTTCCTGAAATTCCTTATACTTCCCTAATGGTGCTTGCTATCCTTATCCTGTCCTTGCAAATCCTTGTCAGTTACTTCCTGTACGGTCCTTGTGTCCCTGTTAAGCCAAGTCCTTAGTCCATGACTGTATTATGGATGTGTCCAGGTTGGCTAGCTATAAGCAGTTTCTACATCTACTGTAAGAATAAACAATAATATTATGTAGGATTTATCCTACATAATAGATGTGGATGTAGCTCCATAACCAATTTACGTTTTTAGAATATTATCAGGATTTTCTGGATGATAGCATTATTGCAGAGAGTGTCAGAGGCCAGTGTTAGTGTGGACTCCCGGGTGGTTGGCGTGATTAATAAGGGATTATTGGTGCTGGTTGGGATAGAGAAAGGAGATGATGAGGCTAAGGCCTGTCGACTGGTTGAGCGAATACTGGGGTACAGGGTATTTGAAGATGCTCAGGGGAAGATGAATCTGAGTCTTAAAGATGTACAGGGTGAATTATTGCTGGTTTCACAGTTTACCCTGGCAGCTGATACGAATAAGGGCATGCGCCCGAGTTTTTCATCGGCGGCATCGCCGGATGAAGGGGAGAAATGGTTTAATCGTGCGGTCGAGCTTTGCAGGATGCAGGTGGATGTTGTTGAAACAGGTGTATTTGGCGCAGATATGAAAGTTAGCCTGATAAATGAAGGGCCAGTAACCTTCTGGTTACAGGTTTAACTGTAAAAAAACGAATAGTATTAGTAAGTGCTGAAATGATTATCTAGCCTGTTTTACAGGAGTGATACTTGACATAAATTAATAAAAACGTAAATTAATGGACTCGGGTTTGCTATTAATTAAATTTTTTAGTGTTTTTATAGTTTTTGTGGTGGAGATAGGTTGATGAGTGATGGTCCAACTTGTAAATGTATGCTTTCTTTTTTATGGACAAATGCGCTGGTTGTAGGGGCGCTGGTTTTTATACTGTTTTCTTTTATTGATCCTGCTGATATCGCCATTGTTTTAAATCTGGATGTTGATGAGGGTATATTCAGGATTAAGGCATATGCTTTTACGTTCATTTTTTTATGGTTAATGTTTAATGCGTCAACTTTTCTGAACTGCTATTTTTCAAGAATTCGTTATAACAAGCTGGCTCAGGGCAAGTAATCTCTATCATATATACAGGCTTTGCTAATAGAAGCAGGGCTTATTTATTTGAAACTCCTATCAATTCAGTGTCTTAGAGTCCTGTTTCAGGGCGCTATTCCAATAATTTTTCTTAATTCCCTCGGCATTCCGGTGTATCCTATGATGTTTTGTAAACATTGAATAATAAATGGGGATCCTCTTAATGGCTGATCGCATAGCGAAGCTTAAGCGCGATACACTGGAAACACAGATTAGTGTTGAAGTGAATCTGGATGGTACTGGTCAATCCAGCTTTAAAACAGGTGTGCCCTTTCTGGAGCACATGCTTGATCAGGTTGCGCGTCACGGCATGATTGATATGAATATTCAGGCTAATGGGGATTTACACATCGATGCTCACCACACAGTAGAAGATGTGGGTATCACGCTTGGCCAGGCCTTTGCTAAAGCCGTTGGCGATAAAAAAGGTATTCGTCGCTATGGTCATGCCTATGTGCCATTAGATGAGGCCCTGTCACGGGTGGTGATTGATTTCTCCGGTCGTCCAGGACTGGAGTATCACGCAGACTATCCCCGTGCAGTAATTGGTGACTTTGATGTTGATTTGTTTGGGGAGTTTTTTCAGGGCTTTGTTAATCACGCCCAGGTGACTTTGCATATTGATTGTATTCGTGGTCGCAATGCTCATCATATTGCCGAAACCATATTCAAGGCGCTAGGTCGTGCAGTTCGCATGGCGCTGGAAGCAGATCCAAGAATGGAAGGTATTTTGCCGTCAACTAAAGGGGCATTATAGTGCCCGAAATTGCTGTCGTCGATTACGGTATGGGTAATTTGCGTTCTGTGGCCAAGGCGCTTGAGCATGTGGCACCAGGGCATAATATCATTATTACATCTGATGCCGATGCTATAGATAATGCAGACCGGGTGGTATTTCCGGGTCAGGGTGCTGCCCGGGACTGTATGCAGGAGTTGTCAGATCGTAAGTTGAGTAATGTCGTGCTCAAGGCTGCCAGAGAAAAACCTTTTCTGGGTATCTGTATGGGTATGCAGGTGCTGTTATCTCATAGTGAAGAAAATAATGGGGTGAATTGTCTCGACCTTTATCCAGGGGAAGTTCGTTTTTTTGGGGCTAATCTTAAAGACGATAAGGGTGACAAATTGAAAATCCCCCATATGGGCTGGAATGGTGTGCATCATAAGAAAAGTCATCCCCTGTGGCATGATATTGTTGAAGGCAGTCGATTTTATTTTGTGCATAGTTATTATATCGATCCTGAAGATCAGGCGATTGTTGAGGCCACAACCGATTATGGCTTTGAATTTGTTTCAGCGATTGGTCGCGATAATGTTTTTGCAGTACAGTTTCATCCTGAAAAAAGTGCTCAGGATGGACTTCAATTATTAAAAAACTTTTCTAAGTGGAATGGTCAATAGATCAGGAAAATAAACATGTTACTTATCCCCGCCATTGATTTAAAAGATGGAAAATGTGTTCGCCTGCGTCAGGGCATAATGGACGATGACACCGTATTTTCTGATGATCCGGTTGCGATGGCCGGTCGTTGGGTTGAGGCCGGTTGCAAGCGTTTGCATCTGGTCGATCTAAACGGTGCTTTTGAAGGTAAGCCAGTAAATGCTGGTGTCATTCATGCGATTGCTGAAGCTTATCCTGATGTACCGATTCAGGTGGGTGGTGGTATTCGCTCTGAAGAAACCATAGAAGCTTATCTGGATGCCGGTGTCAGCTATGTCATTATTGGTACCAAGGCAGTGACCGATCCACATTTTATTAGTGACATTTGCGCAGGTTTTCCTGGTCATATTATCGTTGGCCTGGATGCCAAAGATGGCAAGGTGGCTGTTGATGGCTGGTCCAAAGTGTCAAAGCATGATGTCATTGATATGGCTCAGCGTTTTGAGCAGGATGGTGTTGAGGCGATTGTTTATACCGATATTTCACGTGACGGTATGATGCAGGGTGTTAATGTAGAAGCCACGGTACGTCTGGCGCAGGCGATTAATATTCCCGTGATTGCATCCGGTGGTATTACTAATCTGGATGATATCAAGGCGCTGAAAGCTGTGGAAGATGAAGGCATAATGGGCGCCATTACCGGTCGTGCGATTTATGAAGGTACTCTGGATCTGGAAGAAGCCCAGGCCTGGGTCGATAGTCAGGAATCATAATGTCACTGGCTAAACGTATTATTCCCTGTCTGGATGTCGATAATGGTCGTGTTGTTAAAGGCGTGCAGTTTGTTGATATTCGCGATGCCGGTGATCCGGTTGAAGTCGCACGTCGTTATGATAAAGAAGGCGCCGATGAAATTACCTTTCTGGATATCACCGCCAGTTCAGATGATCGTGAAACCATTGTTCATGTCGTTGAGCAGGTGGCAGAACAGGTTTTTATTCCATTAACAGTAGGTGGTGGCATACGCACGGTTGATGATGTACGTCGTATGTTGAATGCGGGTGCGGATAAAGTCGCGATCAATACAGCGGCTGTTTTTAATCCGGAATTTGTAAAAGAAGCCAGTGAACGAGTGGGTTCGCAATGCATCGTAGTGGCTATTGACGCAAAAAAAGTCAGTGCTGAAGGCGAGCCGGATCGCTGGGAAATTTTTACCCACGGTGGCCGTAAGCCCACAGGTCTTGATGCCATAGACTGGGCCAGAAAAATGGCCGACTACGGTGCCGGTGAAATATTACTCACTAGCATGGATCGTGATGGTACCAGGATCGGTTTTGATCTGGCCCTGACCCGTGCTATCAGTGAAGCAGTACCCGTACCGGTGATTGCTTCCGGTGGTGTAGGTAATCTTGATCATCTGGCCGATGGAGTGACTGAAGGCAAGGCCGATGCAGTGCTGGCGGCCAGTATTTTCCATTTTGCTGAATATACGGTACAACAGGCCAAGGAGCATATGGCCTCACGTAACATCGAAGTACGTTTATAAGCTCTGAGTGATACACTATTCCCATGACTGACTGGTTAGATGAAATCAAGTGGACAGATGATGGCCTGTTACCTGTGATTGCACAGGATGACGAAACCGGCCGTGTGTTAATGTTTGCCTGGATGAACCGTGACTCACTGGCCATGAGCGTTGAAAAAGGCGAGGCAGTTTATTACTCGCGGTCTCGACAGAAACTCTGGCATAAGGGTGAAGAATCCGGGCATACGCAAAAAATAAAATCCATGCGTCTGGATTGTGATGCTGATGTGATGCTTATCAGTATTGAGCAAACCGGTGGTATTGCCTGTCATACAGGTCGAGAAAGCTGTTTTTATAAAGAATTTGCCAACGGTCAATGGCATGACGTGGATGCTGTGATAAAAGATCCAAAGGATATTTATGAGTGAAGTGCTAATCAAACTGGCTGAAGTGCTGGAGCAGCGTAAACAGGCTGATCCAGATTCCTCATATGTGGCTAAACTGTATGACGGGGGGCTCGATGCTATTTTAAAAAAAATTGGCGAAGAAGCGACAGAAACCGTGATGGCAGCCAAAGATGGTAAGGCAGATAAAATTATTTATGAAACTGCTGATCTCTGGTTTCATACGATGGTGTTACTGGCTCAACAGGGATTGCGACCAGAGGATGTTTTAAATGAGCTTGACCGGCGTTTTGGTCTGTCAGGGCTGGAAGAAAAAGCCGCGCGTAAAGATTAAATTTTTTAAAGGTGTTTTAGTTCAGGTTTGTAGGCAGGCCGCACTAAAATAGAAAATTATTTTTTTGAAATTATTGAAAGATTCAGTTTATCGAGGAGACCTTGATGGGTATTAGTATTTGGCAGTTAGTCATTGTACTGGGTATTGTTATTTTGTTATTTGGCACAAAAAAATTACGTAATCTCGGCGGCGACCTGGGTTCAGCTATTAACAGTTTTAAGAAAGCTGTTAAAACAGGTGAAAAAGACGCTGATAAAAGTCTGGAAAGTAAATCAGATGATAATGTTATTGATGCTGAAGTCACTTCAAAAGAAAAAGATAATAGTTAATCTTTAGACGATTATTAACTCATGTTCGATATTGGTTTCTGGGAAATTGCGCTCATACTTGTACTCGCTCTGCTGGTTTTAGGCCCAGAGCGTTTGCCTGGTGCGGCTAAAAAAGTCGGTTACTGGGTGGGTAAAGGTCGACGCTATATCGAAGGCGTTAAACATGAAGTGAGTAAAGAGCTGGATGCTACCGAATTGAAACGATTACTGCATAATCAGAGCGTTCAACTAGAAGAATTAAAAAATCAGGTTAACCAGAAGGCTCATGATGCAAACAGTGATATGCATAATATGTTTGATACTGATGAAACTGAAAAAAAACCCCAACCTCAGTATGAAATTCTGGAAGAAGATGATATGGACGATGAACTCGATGATGAAGCTGTAGGTGAGCAGCATCAATCGGTTGTGGATAAGCCTGAATGACAGAGCCGTTGGGTGAAAATATAGAACAGGGAGAGGAACAGGGATTTATTGGCCATCTGATAGAGTTGCGTGACCGTCTGTTGCGTATGGTGCTGGCTGTGATTATTTTGTTTGCCGCACTGTTTTCTTTTTCGGAAGAAATTTTTTCTTATTTCGCACAGCCTTTACTGGCATTAATGCCTGAAGGTACATCGATGATTGCCACGGGTGTAACGTCACCGTTTCTGGTTCCTTTTAAACTGGTATTGATGTTATCCGTGTTGCTGGCGTTGCCTTATCTGTTGTATCAGCTCTGGTCATTTATTGCGCCTGGTTTATATAAGCACGAAAAAAGCCTGGTTGTGCCGCTGGTGGTTTCCAGTGTGTTGCTGTTCTATTGCGGAATAGCCTTTGCCTATTTTGTAGTGTTTCCCCTGTTGTTTGGTTTTTTCATTGCCATAGCACCTGAAGGTGTTTCGGTGATGACCGATATTGGTCAGTATCTGGATTTCATACTGGCGATTTTCTTCGCTTTTGGTATTGCCTTCGAAATGCCAGTGGCGACATTTCTGCTGGTACATGCAGGTGCCACGACAGTAGAAAGTCTGGCTGAAAAAAGGGCTTATATTATTGTTGGTGTTTTTGTTATTGGTATGCTGTTGACGCCGCCAGATGTTATTTCACAGTCATTACTGGCGATTCCCATGTGGCTGTTATTTGAAGCCGGCCTGATTGCGGCTCGCATGGTGCAGAAAAACAAACCACAGGATGATGAAGATAGTTATCAGCCGCTTAGTGATGATGAAATGGAAGCTGAGCTGGATAAGATAGATGACGAAGAGAAGGCAGAAAAATAACCGGTAAGCTGCTTTACAAGCTATAGAAGCGGGGTTTTTTAGAATTGGCTCAACAATTAGTCACTAATATAGTGTAGAATACCGCCTTCTTAAAAACAGACAAAACATACATAACAGGCTTAAAAATGGCTGCACAGCGTAGCGTTCCTCGCCGTCCTTCAATATTAATCATCCTGGACGGTTTTGGTGTCAATCCATGCCGTATCAATAATGCGGTGGTTGAGGCAAATACTCCCCGTCTTGACGAATATTTTTCCAAACATGTCCATACCACTCTCGATGCATCGGGTAATGCTGTAGGTTTGCCTGTCGGGCAAATGGGTAATTCAGAGGTTGGGCATCTGACCCTGGGTTGTGGCTCTATCCTGAAACAGGATCTGGTGCGTATTGATGATGCCATTACCAGTGGTGAATTTTTTGAGAATGCCGCTATCAATGCCGCAATAGATGATGCAGCAGCCAAAGATCGTCCCATGCATCTGGTGGGTCTGGTTTCCGATGGTGGTGTCCATAGTCATCTTAATCATCTGCTGGCATTGATCGATTTATGTGCTCAGAAAAAAGTAAAACCTGTGGTTCACATGATCACCGATGGTCGAGATACTGCGCCTATGGCAGCCATTGGTTATTTACCTAAACTGGAAGCTGCACTGGATGAGGCCGAGGGCTGTATTGCAACCATTTGTGGTCGCTATTACTCAATGGATCGTGATAATCGCTGGGATAGAACAGAAATTGCCTGGAAATGCATGGTGAAACTGGAAGGTACCCAGCATGATACTGCCCGCTATGCGATAGAATCTGCATATGCTGCTGATCAGGCTGATGAATTCATTATGCCCTGTATTCTTCCCGATGCAGTCGCTGTTGAGCCTGGCGATGATGTTATTTTCTTTAATTTCAGAAATGACCGGCCCCGACAGCTGGCAGCAGCACTGAGCCAGCCTAATTTTGATGGTTTTGATGTGGGTGACTATGAGCCTGTAACTGTCACCTGTCTGACAGAATATGACCCTCAGTTTTTATTGCCTATCGCATTTGCACCTGAGCGCCCCCACTCAACTATTGCATCAGTGGTGAGTCGTGCCGGTTATAAACAGTTTCATTGTTCAGAAACCGAAAAATATGCCCATGTGACTTTCTTTTTTAATGGTGGTCGCGAAGAAACCTGGGCGGGTGAAGTGAGAGTCATGGTGCCCTCACCGGATGTGGCGACCTATGATCAAAAACCGGAAATGAGCGCTGAAGAAGTGGCTGATGCTACCATTGAAGCCCTGCAATCTCATGAGTTCAGCTTCCTGGTCGTTAACTTTGCCAATGGTGATATGGTCGGTCATACCGCCAAGCGTGAGGCTGTTATCAGTGCTGTCGAGGCCATGGATCATGAGGTGGGCCGACTTCTGGATGTGGCCGTAGCAGAAGGTTATTCTGTGATATTAACCGCTGATCATGGCAACTGTGATGAAATGGTTGATCCTCTTACGGGTGAGCCGCATACCCAGCATACGGTATATCCTGTGCCCTGCATGATTATCGATGAAGAGAACTGGCGTTTATGTACTGGAGTGGGATTAAGCAGCGTTGCACCCACATTGTTGCAGCTGATGGGCTTGCAGCAACCGCCAGATATGAAAGGTACCAGTATTCTGCTGGAATCTTTTCCCAAGGTATCCTGATAAGTCATAAAAAACCACCAGCCGGTGGTTTTTTGGTTTAGTTGTTCTTTTATTTCTATTCGTTCTGCTAAGTATTTCTAGCATGCTGGTTATACCTTAAACGGAGCAAAATCATCATCGACTGTCCTTTTATCAGGCAGATTTAACTGTTTATCTGACATGATTTATGGGGCATTACTTTTTGTTTAATGAAATCAAGTACATCGTCTATGAGAAAACATTAATAAAGTGATTTTCAGGGCATTATGCCGCTGGTTTTGAATTGCAAATTGGTGTAACTGAGCTACATATAAAGGAGTATCCACAGATTATTTGTTCAAATTAGACAATAGTGTTGAGCCTCTCATGTATTTTTTTGGAGTTCAGTAATGAAATTCAGTCGTTATCTTGTTAAGGCCCTGGTTCTGGCCGGTTTTTTAGGGTTATCAGCCTGTGAAAATGGAGTTGATGGTGGTGGTTCAATAGGTGGTGGAGCTGGAGCAACCGATAGTACAGTCGTTGTTTCCGGTAAAGTTTCATTACTGGGTGGTAGTTCGGTTAGTACATCACAGAAACTGACGACAGCACAGAAATTATCAAAAATGACCAGCGTGCCCCAGGGCAGGCTG
>JAPHQX010000002.1 GCA_026196035.1 Gammaproteobacteria bacterium | reverse complement strand
CATGTTTCGGCTTCTACGCAAAATCAGGCATTAAATGCTCTGGTGTTTCTTTATAAGCAGGTTCTGAACATTAAGCTGGAGGAGTTTGGAATAAACAGGGTCAGATCAGACTTTATTCTATTTAGAATGAGTTGTGGACATAATAAAGTTTCATCTGACCCCACTTATTAGATTATTACCCGAATATAAAGAGGTCAGTGACAAAAGATGATAATTGTCACCGACCACTTTTATTTAAGACTTGAAACCCTTATCGTCCATTCATATGCATCTTAGATCCAATCTTGAAATTGAGCGGTATCTTTATTGTCCATGCACCTCGGATATCGCCTTTCTTATATCCCATGGACAAATCATGAGGATATTCTGTCTGAACGGCATCTGCGACTCCGGGTCCAAGCTGATCTAATGTGCCATGGCACTTCAGACAGGGCAGATTGGGTGGCTCATTGGGCATGCCCGGCATAGTAATAGAACGCATATAACGGAAGTAATTCATCGCGTCCTTACCCTTTCCTTCTGTCACCACGTCGAAAGATTCAAATTCTTTAGTCGGTAAAATACTGCCATCGGGTTTGGTGATATCAAACTGGGTTCGTGCATCACCATCAACGGCCATATCCTCGAATTTATTGAGCTGCTCTAACTCCCAGGCATCCGGTGTATTGCGTGAATTTCGGGTACGTTCAGTGACACGTCTTACCAGATAACCTGTCTGTCGAGAAAAATCCGATGCTATAGCGGGCCCAAGCTCAGGACAGCGCGGGAATACTTCGGCAAAAATATTCGGGTTGTTGATGCTGCCATCAGGGTTCATCATTCCTGTCCCTTTCATAGCCATCATGAAGTTACGAAACAGCGTTTCGAAATAGGCATTCGTTGTATTGCGAGCATTAGCCAGCAGTTCTGTCTCGGTAGGCGGAGCTGATGAGCAGCTGGCCACTTCCGGGCAGAAAGCACAGGCACCTTCTGTCAGATAGGTTGTTTGCTCCCACGTGGGTGAAACATCACCATAGTGACACCCTGAACAGTCTGCAAAAACTTCATAACCGCAGGATTCATTGACATCGGCAAGTGCCTTACTCTGTGCCCAAACACTCATGGGTAGTGCAACGCTGATTGCCAGACTAAAAAGAAGTAACGCTATTTTTTTCATTTTCCCCTCCAACCCTAAAAGTGGCTACTGGTATTGGTCATTTTGATTTTTTACCCATATATTCTTATTCAGCGGAGAGGTTTACAGCTAGTCATTTGTTCGTTCATTTTCGTTGATTTAGAAAATTAAGCGTGGTTACACATCATTTTTCAGCCTGGTTTCAGTTTCAGCTGATATCGTTTCACCATAGAAAGAACCTGATGGAGAAAAAACCATGTTAAATCATCCAAATCTAGTCAAAGTCTGGGACCCGTTTGTTCGTGTCTTTCACTGGACTCTTGTACTGTCCTTTATGATTGCTTTTGTGATCGAAGAGGATTTCATGGCGATTCACAGCTTTGCCGGGTATACGGTACTGGGGCTGATTCTGTTACGTATCATCTGGGGCATCATTGGCACTCGCCACGCTCGCTTTAGTGATTTCATTTATTCAAAAGAAACTATCAAGCAATTCATTAAAGAGACTTTGTCATTCAGGGCAAAACGTTACATCGGTCATAACCCGGCGGGTGGTGCGATGATTCTATTAATGATTATCAGCCTGCTGATTACAACGATCACCGGCATTGCGGTATACGGCGCAGAAGAACAGCTGGGGCCTCTGGCTTCCCTGTTTAGCCAGAGCCATGGATTCTGGGGTGACGCTTTTGAAGAAATACATGAATTCTTTGCCAACTTTACCCTGCTGCTGGTTCTGATTCATGTCGCCGGCGTGATTATTGAAAGCATGATTCATAAAGAAAATCTGGTGAAATCCATGATTACCGGTATGAAAGCATCTGATACAGATTCACATGAAACAGGACATTCATTATGAAAATTTTAATAATAATCAGCGCAGTTCTAATCACACATAGCAACATGGCGCTGGCTGAAAACACAGTGATCAATAAACTACTGGGCGACTATCAATCACAGGGCGCCAGTACGGGACAGGCTCTGGCAGGTGAGCAATTATGGAACCAGACGTTTGCAGGTAAGCCACCATTTACTAAACGCAGTTGTGCAAGCTGTCATACCCGTAAGCTCAGCAATGAAGGCAAACATGCGCGTACGGGTAAAGCACTAAAACCCATGGCACCTTCGGTCAATCCGCAAAGCCTGACTGATGTTAAGAAAATAACCAAATGGTTCAAACGCAATTGCAAATGGACTCTGGGTAGAGAATGCACAGTTCAGGAAAAATCAGACATTCTTAGTTTTATTAATCAACAGTAATTAAAGAGACAACATCATGAAACCTATCTATATAATGACTTCAATTGTACTGGCTGCCAGTGTACTGTCTGTTCCTCTGGTATTCAGCGATGATGACTGGCGCGAATACAAACAACAGTCACTGGGCGTATCATCAATTTCAATACCCCTCTATAAAGAGGAATGCGGCAGCTGCCACATGGCATTTTCACCGGGCCTGTTACCTGCCAGGTCATGGCAAAAACTGATGAGTCAGCTGGATAATCATTTTGGCGACAACTCGGAACTGGATGCAGAAACACACAAAACCATTAGTGAATTTCTGCTCGGCAACAGTGCTGATCAATCACAGTACAGGCGCTCACGTAAACTCATGAGGTCGTTAAATAAAAATGACACACCCCTGAGGATTACTGAAATACCTTATTTCAAACATGAGCATAATGAAATCCCTGCCAAAATGGTAACCGGTAATGAGCAGGTTAAGAGCCTGAGTAATTGCAATGCCTGTCATGCGAAAGCCGAACAGGGCCTGTTTGATGAACACAGCATCAACATACCCGGACATGGTCACTGGGATGATTAATGCCCATCTTAATATGCTATAAAGTTTAATATGATGAAAACAATTTTCAGACTTATTTTTCTCAGCTTACTGACTGGCACAGCCATCCCGGCTTATGCTGATGATGACCACGAAGAAGCAAAACGCTTAGTGGAATCAGGCGATATACTGGCACTGGAAATAATATTAGAGAAAGCCCGTGACATTCAACCGGGAAAAATTCTGGAAGTTGAACTGGAGTCTGAGAAAGGTCAAATTGTCTATGAAATTGATCTGCTAACATCCGATGGCAGAAGCCTGGAATTATTATTTGATGCTCGCACGGGTAAACATTTATCCACTAAAAATGAGGATTGATCTTGCGTCTGTTACTGGTTGAAGATGACAATGAACTTGTCGCATCCTTAACCCGACCACTGGAGGCTGCCGGCTATGCCGTGGATATAGCCGAAAATGGTATTGATGGTGAATACCTGGGCAACGAAAATATTTATGATATAGCCGTACTCGACCTTGGCCTGCCGAAACGCAATGGCCTTGAAGTGCTGGCTAACTGGCGTAAGGTCGATAATAAATTACCGGTTATTATTCTCACGGCCCGGGATACCTGGCAGGAACGGGTTGATGGCTTCAAGGCCGGGGCCGATGATTATCTCGGTAAACCCTTTCATGTCGAAGAATTACTGGCTCGTATAACTGCCCTGCTACACCGCAGTAAACAGTCTCCCGGCGGCACATTAAATGCCTGCGGCCTGACACTTGATGAAGAACGTCAGACGATAACCACAGAAGACGGTCAGACACATGACCTTACCGGCACCGAGTTTCGTTTATTACGTTACTTTCTTCTTAACCCGGGGCATGTATTATCTAAATCCAGACTCACAGAACATATATATAATTTTGATTCGGATAAAGACAGCAACGTTATTGAAGCCTATGTTAAACGATTACGAAAACTACTCGGTAAAGAACGCATTGAAACCCGCCGTGGACAGGGTTATGTCTTTAGAGAACACTAATTAATGAATTCAATTCAATCAAGATTAGCCAGTGGACTATTAATCAGTTTAATCGTCATCTCATTCATTCTCTGGATTAGCGTGAGTAATAATATTCAGAAACTGGCCGAAAATTATATTGCGTCACGACTGGAGCATGATATAGAAACTCTACTAACTGCTGTTTCATTTAATAAACAGAATCAAATCATTATCAATGATGAACGCGTAAACACTATATATAACCGACCATTTTCCGGTCACTATTACAGTATCCAGCATAAGCAGAGCGTTATCAGGTCAAGAGCCCTGTGGGATCAGACACTGGTAATACCTGATGCTATTCCAGCTAATTATATTCAAACATACCAGCCAGGCCCTGAACATCAGTCACTGATTGTTATCAGCGGTCAGTTTACTAAACTTGGGCAGACAATCATCATCAGCATAGCAGAGGACCTGACACCTGTTAAAAATGACATTGAACAGTTCAAACATTATTTCGCTATTCTGACTCTGTTTATTCTATTCGCTTTAATACTGGCGCAAATTATTATCTTGCGCAGTGGATTAAGACCGCTTAGAAAAATACGCAATGAATTACAGGCGCTTGAAAAAGGACAGATCTCAGAACTGACTACTGAAGTCCCATACGAACTAAAATCAGTCGTCAATGAAGTCAATCAACTTTCGCTGGCATTATACAAACGTCTCAGACGATCACGTGATGCGCTTAGTGATTTATCACATGCCATAAAAAAACCACTGACACTTCTTCAGCAGTTCAGTGACAAACATAAGAACTCGCTTGATAATGATTCTTTAAAAACCTTAAATAATCAGATTGACAGCATACAGCAGCTGACTGACAGAATACTGAAACGCGCGAGAGTCGCTGGACGATCAAGACTCAACAAGGTATTTAATATCAGTGACGACCTCCCCGTTTTAATAAAAACCATCGATACCATGTACCCTGACAAGCCTGTGAAAACCATTTTAAACGTACCTGATCATCTGGAAATACAGATTGATAGTGAAGACATGCTGGAACTACTGGGCAATCTACTCGACAATGCATGGAAATGGGCAAGAAGCGAAATTCACATCATCATAAAAGAAACCGACATGCTCAGCATTATTATTGAAGATGACGGCACCGGTAGTAAAGTTGAATCACTCAACGAACTTGCAAATCGTGGCCTGAGGCTCGATGAATCGGTCAGCGGCTATGGCTTTGGCCTTGCCATTGCAGCAGACATTGTTAAAGATTATGATGGCAGCCTGATATTCAGCCAATCAGAAAAACTCGGCGGTTTCCGGGCTGAAATAAATCTGCCTGTCACAGCCTGATTATTAGCTAATCCCTGTTCATTTTTATCTCTGGATAGATAGAATACCTCACTGATTATATAAAACGACACGAACCATTGAACAACTACGAACCATTACGCAAAAAACTAAACTTCGCAGAAGACCTTCCCTTTACACCCGACTGGTCTGCTGCTGCTGACTTTCTGACCCTCATCGCTGATCACTGCCTTGAGAAAAAACCGGCGACTATTGTCGAATGCAGCAGCGGGCTGTCAACACTGATTCTCGCCAGATGCTGTCAGCTTAATGAGCATGGCAAAGTTTATAGCCTGGAAAATGGCTCTGAATATGCGGAAAAGACACGACAGCAGATTAATGATTTCGATCTAAAAAAATATGCGACAGTAATCGATGCCCCGCTTGAAAAAAAAGAAATAGAGGACAGCGATTATTTATGGTATTCGATTAAATCGATGCCGGTTAACTCAATAGACATGCTGGTGATTGATGGACCTCCGGGATTTATTCAGCCAAATTCAAGATACCCTGCACTTCCCGTGCTAAATGACAGACTTTCTAACAACTGTAAAATATTTATGGATGATGCATCTCGAGATGATGAAAAAAATATTATCCAGCTCTGGCTGGATAGATTTCCTCAGTTAAAACATGAATACATAGACACAGAGAGAGGCTGTTCAATTTTAAGCATTAACAAATAAAAGCCTCTAACGAATAAACGCCTTATTACCTTACTTTCTGTAAATATATTCTATAATTAGACAGACTAAGACATGTATTCGCTGTTTTAAATGTTCCCACTTTAATCACTAATAACCCGAACAGGTGAAGATTGATCGTCAATTATGAACTCAATTAACCTGAAAACACGTATTCTTGCACCTTTAACACTGTCATCCATCGCGATACTACTAGTATTTATTTCAATAATAAACAAGGAAGAAAAATCACATATTCATGATGAGATAGAAAAAACATTACAGGCCGCTCAAAACATTTATCAAAATGGAATAAATGAACATGCACAAAAACTTTTAAGCACACTGGATGTGCTTACCAATGACGCAACAATACTCGATACACTTGAACCATTCAATCGAGAGAAGTTACTTAGTGTTAGTCAGCCTTTATTCCACAGACTTAAATCAAAATACAATATTACACATTTTTATTATCATAACATTGATCGGACAAATTTATTGCGTGTCCACCAACCATGGCGACATGGTGACATAATCAACCGTCATACAACCATAGATGCTGAGCAAACAGGTGAAGCGATTTATGGTGTAGAACTCGGCCCCCTGGGAACATTTACATTACGAGCAGTTATGCCAGTAAGAAAAAACGGAAAGCTCCTGGGCTACATGGAACTGGGAGAAGAAATCGACAGCCTGATAAACAAGATTCATACTGCATTTGATATCGACTTAATTATAACAATAGAGAAAATACATCTAAAAAGAAATGAATGGGAAGCTGGCATGCGCATGCTGGGGAGAAACAGTGACTGGGATAGACTTGACGACTCGGTTATTGTTTCCAGCACACTCCTAAAATCGACCAGTGTAGTTTCAGAAATTTTAAATCGTAAAATCAATAATAATATAATAGAAATTAACTGGAATGAACAAAATCACTGGGCTTCGTTCATTGACCTGAAAGATGCAGGGAAAAAAATCGTAGGAAAAATGATCACACTACGTGATATGACAGATCGAAAGAATAGCAGCTATATGATGATATTCATCATTAGCTCAACCGCCATTGCCACGAGCATTATCTTATTTATAGCATTTTACTGGTTACTAGGACGTACTGAAAAATACATAGAAAAAACCCAGCAAGGACTCAAAGAAAATCAAAAACGATTAACTCATGCCCAGCAAATGGCACATATCGGAAACTGGCAATGGAATATAACAGATGACACAGTAAATCTATCAAGTGAGGCATGCCGCATTCTTGGTATAAGACACGATAATCAGAACATTCCTTTTTCAAATATTTTAAATCTCATACATGATAATGATAAGGAAAATTTTCAGAAATTTATTGATAAAGTCCGCTCAGATGGCAAGCTATATAATTACACACACAAGATAATACAGCCTGGGGGACTTGAACGTATTGTTGAACACCGCTCCGAAGTCGTCATCAATGAAGAGGGCAACCCAACAATAATCAATTCTATAATTCATGATATTACTGAAATTCATGAAGCAGGAATAATATCAGCACGTATGGGGCGAATTTTCGAGAATGCCTGGGATGAAATATTTACCTTTGACTCAAGATCACTTAAATTTATACAGGTCAGCAACGGTGCCTGCAAAAATCTTGGTTATAATTTAGCAGAACTAAAAAACCTGACCCCATTTGATATCATGCCTGAAATTAACAGTACTGAATTCAAACGACGTCTTGAAGTACTCATCACAGGAGCAAGATCACGCATCACTTTTGAAAGCAAACATCAGAGAAAAGATAAAACAGAATATCCAGTAGAAGTCAGACTGCAATTATCAAGTATAGAATCGCCGCCAGTCTATATCGCCATAGTTCAGGACATTAGCGAACGAGAACATTACATCGCTGAACTTGAACATCAGGCAATGTATGACACATTAACCAATCTGCCCAATCGTTTTCTTTTACAAGATCAAATAAAAACGTTGATCAATCAGGCTGAAAGCAGCAATCAACTTCTATCTGTTTTTATTGTTGATATGATACGCCTGAAAGAAATAAATGATATTCTAGGACATCATAACGGCGATATTACGATCAATAAAATCGCCAAGCGATTACAGGAGAATATCGGAGATTCTGTCACAGTATCACGTTTTGCAGGAAATGAATTTGCAGTGGTACAGCTACATAATAACCAGAAACAGGTATTAGATATTGCAAATAAAATACAGGAAATATTTTCTAACCCCGTAACCATAGAAGACATCTCACTTGAAATAGAAGCCGCAATAGGTGTCGCCATCTATCCTGAACATGGGGAAAACGCGAGCACACTTCTTCAGCATGCTGATATTGCCATGCGTGAATCGAAAAAAGATGCCTCACATTTCTGCATATACAACCCTGAGACAGATGTTCTTAATCTACGTCATTTAAGACTACTGGGCGAGCTACGCACTACCATCGCTAACAAAAACATAACCGTATATTACCAACCAAAACTGGATATAAAGAATGGTACTATAGTTGGAGCAGAAGCACTGGCACGCTGGGAACATCCTGCAGAAGGAATGATTCAGCCAAATGATTTTATACCCATGGTAGAACAGTCCGGTCTTATTCGACCTTTTACATTACTAATGATTGAAAAGACCATACAGCAATGTAAAAAATGGCTCGATAACGGTATTAACCTGAAAATATCAGTCAACCTTTCAACACGTAACTTACTGGAGCCAGATTTACCTGACAATATCAAAAGTCTATTGACCACATACAATCTTGATGCAAAATATCTTATTTTAGAAATCACCGAATCCGCAGTAATGACTCAGCCTGAAAATTCATTAAGAGTTCTCACTCAGTTACATGAGATTGGCCTTAAACTTTCAATTGATGATTTTGGAACGGGATACTCATCACTCAGCTATCTTAAACGACTACCCGTTAATGAACTAAAAATTGATTATTCATTTGTCTCATCAATGAGCAATGATGACAATGATGCTGTCATTGTGCGATCAATAATTGACCTGGCGCATAACCTGGGTCTGACAGTGGTCGCAGAGGGCGTAGAAAACCAGGAAACTCTCGATATACTTGAAATCCTGCGCTGCAATCAGGCCCAGGGCTACCACCTGAGCAAACCCATATCTGCTGAAGAATTTGAGCAGTGGTTAAAACTAAACTATAGTAAATAATTATTATAAGAGACGCTTACTGGAAACACATTTATGAAGACGCATTATGAGACACATCCCACTCTAGCAATGCCGCTGGCAAATCACCCTCTGCATTAATCCTTTTCCAGAAAATCTGAAAATCATCTTTTGCAGACTCCAGGTTAAAATCCATCATATTATTTTTATCCTTCAAAAAGAACCTGATATTCTGATCAACCGTTTCAATATAATCCAGCGCCAGGTCATGAGCAGATTGCCCTTCCTGACCACCAAGAAGAATACCTTCACGATAAGCCTTCATAATCCCATAATCTCTTCTTTTCTCAAAACTCTCTGCTACTTTTATCAGGTCACGCTTTAAATGAATATAAAAAGCCGAATCACCATACTGATGATCAACTCGACCCAGCATCCAGGACAACCGATTATCAGCTTCTATATGATTATCAGGATAGGAAAGTCGCTGCTTGCCGATAGTGCTAACCAGTGATTCGTGACTGGCCGTATAGTTAGTAATATGTTCACAGGCCTTGATAAAGGTGGTTGACCCGCATCGACCTGTATTGAGTATAAATATATTCATTATTCTAGTTTTTTACTCCATTTAGGAGACGCTGCCAGATTGAACGACTTTCAGAATAAGACATTATTGAATCCAGCATTTCCTTATAACGATTATTTCTATGCTCTGCAGAATCAATCATTTTATAGACTTCAGAATTAGTACCAAAATTATTTTCTATATTATTAATAAAGTCACAGAAAGATGCTATTGATATCTGATCGACAGAGCTCTGATTCCACCAGTTATCCATGTTTTCAAAAATCTGCTTTAGCGTTTTAAGTTTATGTTGAATCAGTGACTGTCTTTCCAGGTATTTTTGATAGATCTCCTGGCCTACAGAATTTAAGGTTTTATTAATCTGATCTTCAGATACGTTAATATCTGGATAACCGGATTCAGTTAGTTTCTCAATAGTGAATAACATGACATCACCAAAAAATTGACGCTCAAATTCACCACTAAGATCAACTCTGTTGCTATTTTTTTTGATACCCGGCCTGAACTCGGACTGCCCTGTATCCTGGACAGTACGCTTATGCAACATAGGCAGATTGGCCGAAGCGAACTGACTACCTATTTCAGATCGAATAATACGACCCAGCACAGGACCCGCCATTCTAAGCTTGAGCCCTGCAAAAGGAATAAAATATTCTAGCGCCTCCGGCTTAATAGCATAATTTCCGCTGTATACCGTTCTCGCCGATTTAATACTGGAAACAGGATTTTCATAGTCATAATAGGTTTTACGTGTTGGATGCTCGCCATCAAAAAAATGATTAAGCTTATCGGCAAAATCATTTAAGCAGGCTAAATGATTATGAGAACCGCTAATCGAACAATGATAAGGGTATGACTTCGATTCATTAGTAAAGCCAAACAGTTCGGCCATATCATGATACGAGGCATCATCTAAATTTGACAGATCATCATTATGAAACTGACATTCCTGGTTCTCATCAAATTTAGATATCTGCGACAAAAAATGGATAACATCGTCCAGAAATCGACCTGCCATTACGGCTGGTGACACAGGAGGATCACCGACCACCTTCCCGGTAAGTACTTTAATATTATTCTGTGCGAATATCCGATCAAGATAATAGAAATAGTTAATTGCATACAGCTCTTTATCAACAGCAGATGAGCCCATGTTTATTCTGAATTCCTGATCGCTATCAATAAAATAATAAATTACCTTATCGGCAGACTTTTTCAACTGATGCAGTCTTAAATAACTTATATTTCGAGTAATTGAAGCGCCCTTGTGATAAAAACTGGAAGCATCATTATTACCGATAACAGGTGCCAGTTTACTTTTATCATACCCGGTTAACTCATCAAGCAAGCGTAACTGTTCCTGCTGACCAAAGTACATACAGTCGAGACCCTGATCATTAAAACTCTTAACAACTGATTTAATACTTTCAATATTGCTGCCTTCTTTACTGTCATCAGCAACCAGTACTGATATTTTTTTATATCGCCCTTCGCACATGCCTCCATAACCATATGCCCTGCATAGATACAGCAAACTATCCAGGCAATCCGATAAATGCTGAGGCCTGTCCGCAACAGGAATCACTACAACGATATCATGCCGGCTATCATTTGATCTGACAGATATATGGTCTTCATATTCTCTAAATAACTTCTGATATAAATCAATTCGCTCATCATCAATCAGAGATCCCCACATCTGCACTTCAATCAGTGGAATTGATTCATTATAAATAGAAACAACATCATCTAATTCCGGGGTTATTTCATTTTCCGAGAATAGATTATCTAACTTATCCAGCAGTAATGCTAAAGCTGGATCAGCCCTATACAACACCAGCAGTTCTTCTAAAATCTGGCAATTAGATCTTTGCATAAATATCGGTGAAAATTATCTTCTCGAGGTATAACTGGGGAATAGATTCTTATCAATCATAATTTCGATAAGATTAATTGAATTGATGCAATCCAGATTAGAAAAAAGCTCATCAAAGCTGGTTTCTTCTGTCACTCTTTTATAGTTTATATCAAATGACCTGGCGAGGTATTCATAATCAGGATTTACAAAATCACAATTAATGAATCGTTTCTCATATTGCTGCTGCTGATTTTTTCTTATTAGTCCCATGGTGGAATTATTAAGCATTATAATCGTTAGCGGTAGATTATAATTAACAGCGGTCATAATCTCCATACAGCACATCTGAAACCCGCCATCACCCAATATTGCAAATGTCGGCTTATGCTCTGAAAATCTTGCACCAATCGCAGCAGGTATAGCATGCCCCAGAGATGAAACACCTGAATTAGGATAATAACGATTACCACTGGATACATTAAAAAAGTTTTGCGCGAAAATGATATTGTCATCAAAAACCTGAATATCATCAGGATAATACTGTGTCAGCTTTTTAAAAAAACTTTCTATTAATGGAAATCTTGATCGAAATTCAGCTGAATCATTCTCAGATACTTTATTTTTTAAACCACCAATCTGATCCTGCAAAGGCACTTTTTTCCTTTCAATATTTCTTGCACTCAGATTATTGAGTACTGCACTTAGAACAGATCTTACATCACCATTAATCGCCACATCGGCCTTAAAAACCTTCTCTAGCTGTTCATAATCATTATCGATCTGTGCAATCTTTTTACCTGACAACAACATCTTATCCCAGAGATAACTGGTTCTTTCATTAAATCCAGCGCCCAGAAAGATAACCAGATCTGCAGTTTCAACAATATAATTATAAGCATGGCTATATGATGTCACACCCAGACTACCGAGTGACATTTCTGAATTCTCATCTATAACGCCCTTGCCTTTTAAACTACTGGTCACCGCTATACCCAGCAAATCACTCAATTGCGTTACCACTTGCTGAGCTCCGGATTTTATACATCCATAACCTGCCACTATTACCGGATTTTTAGCATCAGCGATTAAATCTGCAAAAACATTAATGGGCGGCGCATTTTCATTAATTGAAAATACTATTTTCTCAGTCTTAATTTCATCCAGAATCCCCTCATCAACCATTTCATTCTGAATATTAAAAGGAAAACTAAGTAACACTGGACCCGCGCTATCTGCAAGCAGTTCTTTTGTCGCCCGATTTAAAACATTAGCCAGATAATCGGTACGCTCAACAATCTTGTTATACTTTGTTATACCCTTAAATAATGACAACTGGTCTATAGCTCCGCCCTCACCCGAACTTTCCTGTAATCCGCCTTTACCAAAGATATGTGTAGATGTTTCACCCGTAATAATCAGAATCGGTTGTTTGTCTGCATATGCATTAGCAATACCGGTTACCAGATTAGTCGCGCCCGGACCCGCAGTAGTAATACAGGCACCGATTTTTCCTGATGCTCTTGCATAACCACCGGCCATAAAGGCCGCGCCCTGTTCATGCTTGGCGAGGATGCTTTTTACACTGGAATCATACAGACTGTCATAAACCGGCAATATATGCGCGCCTGGCATACCAAATATATACTCAACACCCAGTCGCTCGAGATACTTAACAATTAAATCACTTACTTTTATTTTCATATCATCACATTGTTACTGGTATTTCACATATCAGTTTGCTGGCGAATTATTAACTCATAATTAAGGGAGATGAGCTGCATTACAACTGGTGACACATTCTAACAAGCCGCAGGACTATAGACTAGGGCAGATAATGATTGAAACTAATGTCCTGCCAGGGCTTTTAACTTCATAACCATCTCAGCTGAATCCCATTCGACACCACCAAATAAGGTGTAGCGAATACGCCCCTGCGGATCGATTATAAAATTGGAGGGTGCGGCGAATACATTCCAGGATGAAATAGCTTGCCCCGTTGAATCCATCAGAATAGTAAATTCAGGCTTAACTTCATCAACAAAATGAGAGACTTCCAGCTTAGTTTCACCCATATCAACTGCCAGTATCTTAAACGGAACATCGCCCATTTTTTTAATTAACTTGTTCATTGATGGCATTTCTTTACGGCATGGTCCGCAATAGGTCGCCCAGAACTGTACCAGTACAACCTGGCCTTTATAGTCCTGCAAATCATGTATTTGCCCCTGCAAATCCTCTAAATGTAATGCAGGTGTTGGTCCCTTACCTGTATATGGCTTTAAGTTGCTCGCATAAGATATGCCACTTAAGCTCAAAAAAATAATCGCGAGAATAAGGGATCTAACATTCATATTACATTTGCTCCAGATAAAATAAACTTACTTTAATCAGACCTGCCAGTTGTGAAGTGACGACCTCTTCTGAACGACTGGGGTCATCACGCTTAAAAAAATAACCCCTCACTGATGGAATCAACCTGGAATTAACATGACTACCACTCTGTTCAAGCTGACTGGTCAGACTTTTTATACCCCAGCGATTAGGCGTACGCTCGCCTTCCAGCAACATTAAAGGCAATTTCGTTTTACCCACAACATCAACATACTCAGGAATAATTCCCGGCACAGGTTCTGACTTAAATAACCGTGGAAACAGTAGCACCGCACCCGCTAACAACTTTTTATGTTTTGCTTCCCATTCACTTGCGGCACGCAATAGCAATGCAGTATCAGGACCACTGGCAATTAAATAAACCTGCTTGCCTGTTTCTAAAGCCGCATTAATTATTGCCATTAAACTTGTTGTTGGTATTTCAGCTCGACTACTACGCGTATTCGGCAACATAAAAGCAGATAGCATATCCGGCATCCAGACTTCAATACCATCTTCAGCAAGAGATGCTGCTGTTTTTTCTTCTGCAAGACTCCTGCCTTCATCACAGGGAAATCCAAGCAGTAATTTATCTCCCTGCGCTGCAAAAACCCGCACTTCAATAGCAACATCAGATGTCTCAATAATTTTAATTTCCCTGGCATAAACAGGCGATAAAAATACAAAACTTATGAAATAGATTAATGCTATATTTAAATTCATACTCAATTTATCAGTGACAATCCAGGGTTATTAACTAGAATACGATACTTTAGCCATGATTAAACAACATACTATCAAGATTTTTATTTTAATCCTAAGCACAATATCACCACTATGCGCAGTATCAAACTCTGCTGAAATAAATCAATCCGTAGAATACACAGCTAACATCGAAAATGGCAAAAAAATATATCCTCTATGTGCCAGTTGCCATCTCGATAATGGCTGGGGCAAACCCGATGGCAGCTTTCCGGTAATTGCTGGACAGCATCCGGCCGTCATGCTGAAACAAATGGATGATATCCGCTCAAGAAATCGTGAAAACCCCACCATGTATCCGTTTGCAGACCCTCAAAGCATCGGTGGAGAACAGGCAACCCGGGATGTCATTGCTTATATAGCGACCCTGCCTCCACCTTCAAAACCAGGCACAGGAGATGGCTCACAACTGTCTCAGGGCAGGAAAATATACCAGCAGGACTGCCAGCAATGTCATGGTCAAAATGCTGAGGGCAATAATGATTCTTTATATCCAAAACTCAAGGGACAGCACTATGCCTATTTATTACGCCAGTTGAAGTGGATTCGGGACGGTTATAGACGTAACGCTAATCCAGTTATGCTAAGTAAGATTAAGCCTCTAACTAACAGGCAGCTTGATGCCGTGGCTGATTATATATCCCATCAATAAGCCAGTTCGCTTTATACCTGAGGAGATCATTCAATTTAATACACGCCGCAAAACCCATCATAATAAGCTATGATTTAAAAACCTTAAATTTTTTAAAGTTTATTACAAAATGATTAATAAAATGGCAGGCCAACAAAAACTGGCCCGGCTATTGGATGGCGACTCATCATTAGCCAGAGAACTGGCACAACTCCTTAATCAGCACAGTATTATCAGTATCACTGATATTGCCGGGCGTATTACCTTTGTGAATGACAAATTCTGTGAAATCAGTGGTTACACAGAGACTGAATTACTCGGACAAAATCACCGAATCCTTAAGTCAGAAAATCATCCTGACACCTTTTATAATGACATGTGGGACTCCATTAGCCATGGAAACACCTGGAATGGCCTTATCTGTAATCAGCGTAAAGACCATAGTAATTACTGGGTTGAATCAACCATTATGCCCATTCTGGATAATAAGGGAAAACCCGATGGTTACCTCTCAGCTCGCACCGATGTCACAGCATTTATCATTAATGATGACCGACTGACTCGCAGTCAGCAGTTTGCCAATATTGGTACCTGGGACTGGAATATCCAGACAGGTGAACTCATCTGGTCTGATCGTATAGCCCCTCTGTTTGGTTACATGAATGAAATTCCGGAGACCACCTACGAGAACTTCATTGCTGCAGTACATCCCGAAGATCAACAGATGGTCGAAGAGGCTATTACTAACTGCGTTAAACAGGAGGCCGAATATAATATTGAACATCGCGTAGTCTGGCAGGATGACAGCATTCACTGGTTACATGAAAAAGGCAATGTGGTTCGTAGTAAAGATGGCACCCCCTTACACATGCTGGGCAT
>JAPHQX010000062.1 GCA_026196035.1 Gammaproteobacteria bacterium | reverse complement strand
TGTTATTACTTGCCTTTGTGCTTATCAACATAAGCACCCACACAAATTATCTAATCTAATTTTTTAAATAACATCGCTTGAAGCGAGCCGGTTAGTATAACATTCAAAAATCTATTTACACAGATTATTCAAAGCTATTTCCCTGATTACCGACCATCTTTATCCCTAAAGAGGCGCGCAATTATATAGCCTTCTCTGCAAAGCTCAAGCGCTATTTCAACTTTTTTTAATATTCCTGTCACAATTCTTCTATATGCACTTTTAGAGCACAGTCACTTTAGCGAATTTACGCTTACCTACCTGATACACATTACAGCTACCCGATTGTATTTTCAGGCTTTTATCCTCAATTTTCTGACCATCAATTTTAACCGCACCCTGCTTGATCATACGCATGGCATCTGATGTGCTACCGGTTAAATCAGCCATTTTTAACAGATTGGCAATAGCCAGCTCACCATCTTCAGTCTGTAATTCCACTTCTGGCATCTCATCGGGCATAGCCCCTTTCTGAAAACGGGCTATAAAATTCTCTCTCGCTTTTACTGCAGAGGCCCGATCATGAAAACGCTCGATAATTTCTTCGGCTAGCTGGAATTTAATATCCCTGGGATTAGTACCCTGCTCCATTTTCAATCTGAGGTCCTCAATTTCCGCCATGGGCCTAAAACTTAATAACTCGAAATAACGCCACATTAATTCATCTGATATAGACATGATCTTGCCAAACATTTCATCAGCCGGCTCATGCACACCTATATAGTTATTCAGTGACTTGGACATTTTCTGCACACCATCCAGCCCTTCAAGAATCGGCATCATCAATACAGTCTGTGGCGCCTGACCATGCTGCTTCTGCAACTCACGGCCCATTAATAGATTGAACTTCTGGTCTGTGCCGCCCAGCTCAACATCAGCCTTTAATTCAACGGAGTCATAACCCTGGATCAACGGGTACAGAAATTCGTGTATCGCAATCGGCTGATTCGAAGCATAACGCTTACTGAAATCATCACGCTCCAACATACGTGCCACCGTCAGACTGGAAGCCAGCTTGATTAAATCTGCCGCATCCATATTGCCCATCCAGCTGGAATTAAACATAACCAGGGTTTTTTCCGGATCAAGAATTTTAAAAATCTGCTCTTCGTAACTTTTAGCATTTTCTATCACCTGATCCCGGGTCAATGGAGGACGGGTGGCGCTCTTGCCCGTTGGATCACCAATCATGCCGGTAAAATCACCAATCAGAAAAATAACCTCATGCCCCAGCTCCTGAAACTGACGCAGCTTATTTAGCAAGACGGTATGCCCCAGATGTAAATCAGGCGCCGTAGGATCAAATCCTGCTTTAATACGCAGTGATTTCCCGCTTTTTAATTTCTCAATCAGCTCTTCTTCAACTAATATCTCTTCAGCACCACGCTTAATGATACTGAGCGCTTCATCTACCGATGACATAGATTGCTCCAACTAATCTGCCCAATTGGGCGTCTATACGAAATTAAGCTTACTTAACCAAGCAGGGCGTTATACAAGAGCATAAACTTTATGGCAACATATTCGGCCAAATCAATAATATTTATCCTGACCTTGCTGCTTTCTGCCTGCGCAACCAGTACGCGTTTAGACACTATACAGGCTGATTCCAATATCAGCCCACAAAATACATCGCCCACCACAACAGCCACTCATGCCAAACAGCCAAAAATCACAAGAATTAGTGCGGTAGGCGATATTATGCTTGGCGGCACAGCAGAACCCGTTCTTACTGAATATGGATATGATTACCCATTCGAAAAAGTCAGCCCTCTATTTCTGTACTCTGATATCGTCATTGGCAATCTCGAAGGGCCTCTAACAACCCACGAAACACCTTATTCAACTGACAAAACATACCTGTTTAAAACACCACCGGATAAAGTAGCACCTGCACTGAAAAAAGCCGGCTTTACCATCATGAACCTGGCGAATAATCATATTCTTGATTATGGAGTCAAAGGCATGGAAGACACCATACAGGCACTTGAAGCCAGCAAACTACAATACCTGGGTATAGGCAACAACCTTCAGCAGGCACGCAACAGCCTCATTGTTGAATCACAAGGATACAAAATTGGCTTTCTAAGTTACTCATTAACATTTCCAAAAAGCTTCTGGGCCACCGATAAAACCCCGGGGACAGCTTTTGGGCATGAACATGAAATAAGGGCTGATGTCAGGCTATTGAAACAGATTGCCGACCTGGTAGTCGTCTCATTTCACTGGGGCAGAGAAAAAACAACGGAATTACGTGAATACCAGCCCATGCTGGCTCATGCCGCTATTGATGAAGGCGCATCTTTTATCATCGGCCATCATCCTCACATCCTGCAGGCAATAGAAACATACAAACATGGAATCATTCTATATAGTCTGGGCAATTTTACTTTTGGCTCATATAGCAAAAACTCAGCTGTCAGCATTGTTGCTACACTTACCCTTAAAAATGGAAACATCAATAAACTGGAACTACACCCCATCAACGTACTCAATGTGGATGTTAACTTTCAGCCACAACGGTTAACAGGCGAGGAAGCCAATGCGGTTATTCAACATATAAACCAGCTTTCTGCGAACAGAAACACACAATTAGTCAACCATAACGACACAGGCCTGCTATCCATACAGGAATCAGTAGCAATTAAACATTGAAAAAGTTAGAATTTAGAGCTATTTTAAATAAAAAACACTGAAATATCCGTGAATTACAATAGATACATAAACAAAGACTTTCAAAAGTTACCGCAACCTGAACGACATCCCGCACTACGCTGGCTGGCTTTTAGTATCAGCTGCGTGATATTAAGTGTAGTCATAGCCAACACCAAAACACCCAATGAGCAAAGTAAACAGGCCATTGAAACTAACCATAATCTAGATGCCGCTATTGAAACACTGCAAAGCAGCACTGATTCAAATGACATCAATAGCTTCAAACTCGAATTACCAAATCCTGTAATCAACAGCTCGCTTGAACCAACCGATAATGAAAACGGTGACTTTAGTGCTGAACGAAACTGGCAGACATTAACCGTAAAACCCGGTTACAGCCTTTCTGTTTTATTTGATAAAGCACAAATAAAACCCAACCAGCTTCTGGAATTGATGAGCCTCGGCAAAGAAACAAAACGCCTGACCCGACTTCATCCTGGAAATAAAATCCAGGTCGAAACCACTGAAGACGGTGAACTCCTGGCACTTCACTATGACATTGATGAAGAACGCTATTTAAGAGTTATTCGCCAAGAAGAGGGGCTGATAGCAAAAACACTCACACATGATATTGAAACACGCCTTGCTCATGCCTCAGGCGTGATTGATTCCTCACTATTTCTGGCATCACAAAAAGCCGGCTTATCTCAAAATCTGACCATGGAACTCGCAGCAATCTTTGGATGGGATATTGATTTTGTACTGGATATTCGACAGGGCGATCAATTCACTCTAATTTATGAAGAGTTATTCAAAGATGGTGAAAAAATAAAAGACGGTAATATTCTTGCCGCTGAATTTATAAATGATGGCAAATCACATAAAGCATTACGCTATGTAAATCCGACAACTAACACAGCAGGCTACTACTCAGAAGATGGACAGAGTTTACGTAAAGCCTTTTTACGTAGCCCAGTCAACTTTAGTCGTATTAGCTCTAAATTCACAACCAAACGCTACCACCCTTTACTGCATAAATTCCGCTCACATAAAGGTGTTGACTATGCTGCTGCCAGAGGCACACCGATAAAAGCGTCTGGTGAAGGAAAAGTTATATTCAAAGGACGCAAGGGAGGCTATGGAAAAGTCATCATCATAAAACATGGCAGCCGCTATAGCACCTTGTACGCACATCTTTCAAATTTCAACAGAAAAGTGCGCATTGGCTCACGGGTAAACCAGGGACAGGTTATAGGTTATGTCGGCTCAACCGGTCTTGCTTCTGGCCCACACCTGCATTATGAATTTAGAGTAAACGGTGTACACAGAAACCCTTTAACAGTTAAGTTCCCAGGAACAAAACCCATTCCTGAAAGACATAAAGATAATTTCGAACTAACTACTCAAAGCTATCTTGCCCAATTAAATGTGTTATCGCGCAACAATATCGCTTTAAACGATAACTAATCATGTCAGAACTTTATATTGGTCTGATGTCTGGCACCAGCATGGATGGCATTGATGCAGCACTGGTTAATTTTGCCAATAACAATATTCAACTCGTATACCAGCATTCGCACCCGCTTCCAGAAAATTTGCGAGAAACTCTTTTAAAATTATCACTTGATAGTCCGGATATAAGTCTGGACATGCTAGGTGAGGCAGATGCTGAACTGGGAAATCTTTTCGCAGATGCTGTTATAAAGCTATTAGATAAAAGCAACACACAAGCCAGTGACATCAAAGCAATCGGCTCTCATGGCCAAACCATTCGCCACAAGCCTGATGGCAAATTTCCTTTTAGTTTACAAATAGGCGATGCCAATCGAATCACTTTTAAAACAGGTATTACTACGGTTGCTGATTTCCGCCGAAAGGATATGGCTGCTGGTGGTCAGGGCGCCCCTTTAGCCCCAGCATTTCATAATGCTTTTTTTAGATCAAAAAAAGAAAATCGTGCAGTACTGAATATCGGCGGTATTTCGAATATCACCTATTTACCTAAAGAATCAAACACAAGCTGCTTTGGTTTTGATACGGGGCCTGGAAACATGTTGATGGATGCCTGGATAACTCAACATAAACAACATCCATATGATAAAGATGGTGAGTGGGCTGGAAGCGCCAAAGCCAATACAGATCTGGTGAATAAATTAATGAATGATCCTTTTATTCATCAACAACCACCCAAAAGCACAGGTCGTGAACATTATAATATTGCATGGCTAAATACACAGCTAAAGGATTTCCCAACGTTAACTCCAGATGTTATTCAGGCCAGCCTGTGTGATTTTACTGCACGAAGCATCACTTACGCTGTTGAACATTTTTTACCAGACATCACGTCCATGATTATTTGTGGCGGCGGCGCTCATAACAAATACCTGATAAAACAACTGAACACATCATTAAGTAAAATCAATATTAACCCCAGTGACCAGCATAATTTACCAGCCGACTGGGTTGAGGCAGTTGCATTTGCATGGCTGGCAAAACAAACTATTGAAGGAAAGACGGGTAACCTGCCTGAAGTTACAGGTGCAAAACAATCAACAATTCTTGGTGCAATATACCCGGCCTGAAATACTCATTTAGCTCAATAAAAAAGGGCGCATCAGCGCCCTTTTTTACAAGATTACTTCACCCGTTATTCAGCAGGTGAGAATGAAGAGCCGCAGCCACAAGTGGTTTGTGCATTAGGATTACGAATAATAAATTGCGCACCCTGTAAATCTTCTTTGTAATCAATTTCAGCGCCAACCAGATACTGATAACTCATCGGGTCGATTAATAAAGTAACACCACCATTTTCAACAGAAGTATCACCATCGTTTACACTCTCATCAAAAGTAAAACCATACTGAAAACCGGAACAGCCACCACCACTGATAAAAACACGTAATTTCAGATTAGGGTTATTCTCTTCTTCAATAAGACTCCTGACCTTACCAGCAGCGGCATCAGTAAACAGAAGTGGCGCTGGTATGCTATTTTCGGCAGTTTCGGCTGTCATACAATAAATCTCCAAACTTATGCATTTTATGCATCTAGTCAAATTACTTGAGTATTTTAGTCAAGATTTAACTACAAGTCTACAAGAAATCCTTAGCTTATGGTTGCACTTGCTTCATCATCAATAACCTTAGGCTCTACAGATTCTCTATCTTTTTGAAATTCAAGAAGTTTTTTCTCGTTCTTACAATGAACCAGGCTGCCATTTACTTCAGCACCCATAGCCATTTCAAGTAAATTGTAATATACATTGCCACTCACCTGAGCACGACTTGAGAGCTCTACTCGCTCTGCTGCGTATACATCACCTGTCACTTCGCCATTCAATACCACATATGGCACACGAACTTCTCCCTCTATATTCCCATGAT